>JAYTIO010000511.1:0-7830 GCA_043731805.1 Pedosphaera sp.
CACCCCGGCGAAATCCCGCTTGCCCGCCTCGCACCGGGCCGGGACTGTCAGCGCGCCATGACTGCCACGCGGCCTGCGCGCCCCATCGTTTCCCTGCACCGCCTCGCGGACGACTACCGTGCGCCCGTGCTGGCGGGTTTGGAGGCAGCGGGTTTCTTCCGCGACGTGCCGGCGGGCGGGCGGGTCTTCCTCAAGCCCAACCTCACCTTCCCCGTGTATCGCCCCGGCGTGATGACCTCCTTCGCGTGCCTGAAGGCCGTGGTGGAACTCCTGCGCGAGCGCGGCTTCCAAGTCACCATCGGCGAGGCGGACAGCGGCGGCTACAACCGCTTCTCGATGGACGAAGTCTTCGCGCAGACCGGCATCACCGAGCTGGCCCGCGCCACCGGCGCGCAGGTGGTGAACCTCAGCTTCACCGCGTCCGAGTTGGTCCCGGTGCGCGCCGGCTGGCGGACGCTGGCCGTGCCGCTGCCCCGCCTGCTGCTGCACGAGATGGATGCCTTCATCTCGCTGCCCGTGCCGAAGATTCACATGAACACCCAGGTGTCGCTCGCGCTGAAAAACCAGTGGGGCTGCATCCAGGAACCCAGCGAGCGGCTCAAGCTCCACCCCTACTTCGCCGAAACGATTTACGAAGTCTGCGCGCGCCTGCCGCGCCCCTACGCGGTCGTGGACGGCCGCTTCGGCCTCAACGGCACCGGCCCGATGCAAGGCCAGCCCGTCGAGCTGAACTGGCTGCTCGTGGCGAACGACCTCGTCGCCTGCGACCGCGTGTGCTGCCGCCTCATGCAAGTGGACGAGGCGCGCGTGCGCTACCTCGGCCACTTCCGCCGCCAAGGCTGGTGGACGGACTACGCGGCCATCCAGGTGAACACGCCGCTCGAACCGTTCCTGAAGGAAAAGTTCTACCTCCGTCGCGCGTGGACGGACTATCCGGGGCTGCTCTGCTTCAACAGCGCCTTCCTCGCGTGGCTGGGCTACCGCTCGCCGCTGGCCGGCTTCGCGCACTGGTTGCTCTACAAGTTCCGCAAGCCCTTCTACGACTACGACGCGGAGGCGGAGAAGGTGAAGGGGCACAAGTGAAGGCGTTCATCAGGAAGGCAGGAAGGCAGGAAGCAACCGTGGCGGTGGCCCGGTTCCGCGCTTCCTGCTTTCCTGCCTTCCTGATAGGCTACCGTCCCGCCGCCGCCTCTCTCAGTGGCTGAAACCATGTTCCCCCGCATCCAGCGCAGCTCCTTCCAGCAGCCGCACAACTACTGGCTCGCGTGCGCCAGCGAGTTGCTCCGGCCTGCGCTGGCGGCGCTGGCCCGCCGCTGGAGTCCCGGCCCGCTCACGCCCCCGACCGCTTGGCGACGCGGGCTGCTCCTCGGGGCCAACCACATCGGCGACTGCCTCTACCTCACGCCCAGCCTCGCGGCGTTGCGCCGGGGCCTGCCGGGCTGCGAGTGGTTCGTGGCCGCGCCCGCGCCCGCGTGCGAAGTCCTGGAGACCAACCCGCACCTCGCCGGCTGCGTGCGGCTGGACGTGACCACCGCGCCGCTCGCGCAAGCGCGGGCGGCCCTCGCGGCCCTCGGCCCGTTCGATGCCGCCGTCTGCTACAGCCACATCCGCGCGTGGCCGCACCTGCTGCGCCTCGCTCGGCTGGGCAT
The DNA here is from genome assembly GCA_043731805.1 of Pedosphaera sp. GTDB lineage: Bacteria > Verrucomicrobiota > Verrucomicrobiia > Limisphaerales > SXTU01 > SXTU01. Next base: position 1,650 of record JAYTIO010000511.1, read on the forward strand.
TCCGAACCGCGCGGGCTACGTCCACAAGGGCTTCTCTGGCCTGGTCACGCACCCGCTGGCGCACCGGCATCCACAGCCGTTCCCCGCCTACTTCCGCGACTTAGTCAGCCAGCTCGCGAGCCAGCCCGGGGCGGAGTCGCTGCGCCCGCAGGTGTTCCCGACGGAAGCCGACCGGCAGGCCGCGACCGCGTGCTGGGAGCGGCTGGGCTTGGCGAACGGCTTGCCGGTGGTGATGTGCTTCTGCACCAGCCGCCAGCCGACGGGGGTCTGGCCGCTGGAGCAATTCGCCGCGACCCTCCGGCTCCTGCACCAGCGCGGCCAGCACCGCATCGTGCTAGGCGGCTCGGCAGCGGATCGCGCGGCCTTGGAGCGGGTGCGGACGCTGGCGGGCTTGGACTGTCCAGTGGTGGCGGGAGATTTGTCGTTGCGTGCGCTCGTGTGCTTCCTGGAACTCTGCGCCGCCGTCCTGGCGCCGGACACGGGCACGCGCCACTTGGCCAACGCAGCGAACGTCCCCGTGGTCTTCGTGCGGAACCTCTACGTCAACCGCATCGAGAGCGGCACGTATTGCCCGAGCGAGCGGGATGTCGCGCCGCCGGTGGAGTTTGTGCCGCCGACGGAACAAGCGCGGTGGTTCGCGCGCATCGAACCAGCAGCCGTGGTCGAAGCCCTCGTAAGCCGTCCGTCCGGGCCGACTTCGCAGCGCTAGGCCGGAAGTGGTTGCGGCTCGCGCTCGAGGAGCTGCGCTGGTGGACGGGCCAGGGCGGGGCGAGGCGGTGACTTGACCCCGCCGTTGAGCGAAATGCTCAGGCCGATCAGGCTGGTGAACACCATGAGGTCGAGGTCGAACTGGCCGTAGAAAAACACATAGAAGACCAGCCGTGCGCCGAAGTAGGCGATGAGGAAGGTGTTGATGTTCTTCAAGTCGGCGTCGCCGTAAAGGTAGTTGCGCCGCAGCACGCGCCAGCCGGCGAAGAGGAACCAGACGAACGCCACCGCGCCCGGCAGACCGAACGGCACGATCAGCGTGAGCAGGCCGTTGTGATAGTTGCCCGTGACCAGCGTCTCCTCATACAGCTCGAAGAAGCCGCGCAGGATGGACTCGTGGATCAGATACAGGTCCACGCTGCTGAAGGTGTAACCCTTGCCCAGCCAGAGGTATTGCGGCACGTCGTGGATGACCACCTTCCACATCGAGAGCCGCCATTCCAGCGAGCCTTGCGCGTCCTGCCGCGCCATCGGGTGGACCTTGATGGGCAGGAACGTCAGGCTGCGCTGGACTGGCAGGGGCAGTTGCTCTGCGTAGCCCACGATGAAGAGGCCGACCAGCAGCGCAGAGACCAGCGCGATGGGGAAGAACTTCGTGCGCAGCAGCCGCTCATACCAGAACTGCGTCAGGAACAGCACCCCCAGCAGGATGATGGAGGAGCGGAACCCGCCGAACAGCCCCATCAGGAACAAGGCGATGAACACCAGCAGCCGCCAGGGCCGCCGCAGGTCGAAGATGCCTGCGATCCCGTAGCGCAACAGCATGAACCAGTAGCCGGCTTGCGCCAGCCACGCCAGCCCGGTGAACCGCCGCAAGGTGTCCTGGGTCAGCACTTGGTTCGCCGCCACATCCACGGACAGGAAGTTGAACAGAAAGTAAAACGACGGCCCCGCGACAAACACCAAGTCGCTGAAGAGCGCGGTCATGCCCGACAGGAAGAACAGGGCGGCATACCACTGCGCCCGCGCGCGCGGAATCGCCTGTGAGGTCAGCGCGAAGTAACCGATGATCGCGCCTAGCACCGTCAGGTAACGCTTCGACCCCCACATCTCCGAGCCGAGAGCCCGCGCGCCGATGCCGCCGCGCAACGCCAGCGTCACCACTACCACGAGGGCCAGCGCCACGAGCGGCAACGTCACCATGCGCACCTGGAGGAAGCTGTTCCGCGCGCTGACTGAACGTGTGAGGACCGCGATCCCCAACCCCAGCGCGGCCAACACCACCCAGACCGGCGGGCGGCCCGGCAGGAAGAATGCGACGAAGGCCGTGTTCCAGAAGCAGATCAGCAAGGCATGGTGCCAGCGCAGCCAGAGGGGAGACGTCAGCGCCATGAGCAGCACCCCGATGAAGCCGATTGAGGTCAGCGCCAGTGGGTTCACCAGCAGGAAGCCCACGATCAGCGCCAGCGGGACCGCCACGGCGGCCACCAGCGCCGCCTTAGGGATTTCAACATTGCGGTCCATGCAGCGCGGCAGGCTAGTGGGTCTCGGACGGCGTGTCCCATCCAATTTTTCCCGCAGCCGAGTCGGCGCGGACACATCGTCGGCAGCCCGCTGCCGAGCTAAACTTGCTCACGCCCGCCTCGCCCCAGCGCAGCATAGCGCGCCGTGTAGCCTGTCAGCATCTTGGCCGTTGGAAACATCGCCCTCACATGGTGGCGGCCCGCCTGTCCCGCCGCCGCGACCTCCTCCGGCCGGGCGACCAACCGCTGGAGGATCGCCGCGCACGCCGCCACGTCACCGGCGGTAAACAGCCAGCCCGTCTGCCCCTCCCACACCACCTCGGGCACCGCCCCCACGCGCGCCGCCACCACCGGCACGCCCGCCAGCGCTGCCTCCGCCGGAGCCAGCCCGAACGTCTCGAAGGTCCGCGAGGGAAACACCAGCGCGTCAATCTCGCGCAAGAATTCCTCCGTCGCAACCCAGCCGCGCCATGTCACGCGCGGCCACCATGGGCAGGCCGAGTAAGTGCGCGTCAACGCCTGCACCAGCGTTTCCCCCGCCGCGTCCTGCGCGCGACCGGCCACCTGTAATTCCCAGCAACCCGGCGCGTGCCGCTCCAGTTCCGCCACCGCCGCCAGCAAGTCCTGCAAGCCCTTGCCCTCGGCCAGCGAGCCAAGAAAACCCAGGCGCAGCCGGCCGGCGGACCGAGGTGACCGCTGGCTTTCTGGCGGCACGGGCAAGCCATTGTGGATCACCGTCAGCTTGCGCGCCGGCCAGCCCGCCGCCACGCACGCGTCGCGCAAGGCCTGGGACACCACCGTGACTTCATCCAGGCCGAAGCGCGCGCACCACCGCGCCAGCCGCTGCCGCCGCGCCGTCATGTATTCCGCCTGCGGATGATCGTGCAGCGTGCCGAGCGTGGGCCGCCGCGCCCACGCACCCGCCACGCTGGTCAGCTCCCACGCCCGCGCACCCCAACCGTGCAACACGTCGAACTCCGCCGCGCCCAACGCCTGAAGCTGTCGCCGCAGGCTGCCGAGGGAGAAAGGTTGGTTCGCCGGCAGTTCCAGCGTCGCCGTCCCCGGCGGCAACGCCCGCGCCATCGGGCTGCCCGCCACGCACGCCACCGTGGCGTGGACCGACCCACCCGCGAGCCCCGCGACGAGCCGCCCCAACTGCACCTCCGCACCGCCGAAGTAGAGGCTTTCGGTGTGGACCAGCAGCACGCGCAAAGGGCGAGGTTCACTCATGATTTGCCCGGGCCCAACACCTGCCAGCCCGTCGCCGCCAGCCGGGCCTGCGCGCGGGCTGGCTCGAGCGTGGCCAGGAAGTTGTGCTGCAAGTCCGCCGGTTCCGCCGTCGCGTCCACCGCCCGCAAGCCCGGCCCCCGCCAGCGCGCCTGCAACGTGAACAGCGTGTAGCCGTGCGCGCGGAACTGCGCCGCCAACGGCGAGGGCTGCGGCGCGAGGTCCTCATAAACCCAGTCGCGCACCCCGCGCCGCGCCAGCAGCCGCGCCGCGCCGCGCAACACCGCGAGTTCGTGGCCTTCCACATCCAGCTTCGCCACGCCCACGCGTGTGTCGGCCGGCAGGAGTTCATCCAGCGTTTGCAGTCGGATGGGCACCGCCCGCCCGCCCGCGTCCGCCGAGGTCACGCGGCTCAAGCCCTGGTTGCTCTGCCAGTCCGCGCCCGGGTCCAGCCACGCCTCGCCCGCCGCGTCGCTCAAGCCCGTGGGGAACAACTCCAGCGCCGCGCCGGGGCGTTGGTTGGCTGGCGCGTCCCGCAAAAACTCCAGCGCCGCGAAGAGCTTGGGATGCGGCTCGAAGGCCAGCACCCGCCCGGCTGACCCTGCCTTGCACCGCAGAACACTGGCCATCTGCCCGAGGTTCGCGCCGATGTCCAACGCCGTTTCCCCTGCGTCCAGCAGCCGCCAGAGCGTCTCCGCCACCGGCAGGTCGAAGACCCCGCAATACCAAATCTCCGCGCCGATCGTCTCGCGCGGACACACCCGCACGGTGTCGCCCCACGGCAGCCTGACCGCCGCCGTCTCCGGCACTGGGGTGAAGGCCCGTTGCACCCGCGTCAGCACCTGGCGCGGGCGGAAGGCGTATTCGGGCCGAGAGAACAGTTTGAGCGGGTTCATGACTGGTTCGGCGCGCCGGCCAGGGCGGACTCCGCAACCGCCGCCCGCACGAGCAGCCACGCGCACGGCGTGTAGATCAGGCCGAGGGCGAAGTTGCTGGCCCACACCACGCCCGCCAAGCCGTGCGTGCCCACCAGCAGCAACTTCAACATGAGCGCCACCCCGGCAGCCAGCCCGTAGAACCAGACTTGCCGCCGGAGATAATCGCCATGCACCAGCAGCATTGAGAGATTGTTGCACACCAGCAGCAACGCGCTCAGGACGAGGAAGCCCGCCAGCAGCCCTGCGTCCGGCCGGAACCCCGCCCGCAGCACGTCCGCCGCGATCCAGCCGCCCCACAGCAGCAGTGGCAGCCCCGCCAGCGCGCACAATGCCAGACTCCCCAGCAGCGCCCGCCGCAACGTCCGCCCAGCCCATGCCCGGTCGTGCCGCGCCAGCGCATCGCCATAAGCCGGCCAGAGCGCGGCGATGAAGAACTGCGCCACCAGCGTCACCGCGAACATCCGTTGCAACACCGCGTAATGCCCGGCCGCCTCCGGCCCCGCCGCATGGGTGATCACAAACACATCCACGTAACTCCACGACAGCGCGAAGCCCTGCAACAGACACAACGTCCCGCCCGTCCGCGCCAGCCGATGGCATTCAGCCCGGGTGCAGCCGTCCTGGCGCGGCCACAGCGTCGGCCGCACGCGACGGAAGTAGTGCAGCCCATTGGCCACCTGCACCAGCAACGGCAGGCCCGTCACCGCCGCCACCAGCCACACGAGCCCGCCCTGACAGGCCACCACGGCCAGCAGCCCCGCGAAGCCCGCCACGTTGGCCGCCATCTGCCACAGGTTGCTGTAGAGCCCCTCCTGAAAACCCAGTTGCACCCGTGACACCACGCTCAACGGCAGCCCCAGCGCAAACGTCGCGACAAACACCGCCACCGCCGGCCCGACCTCCGCCACCGCCAAGGGCGACCGCACGTTGAACAACGCCGGCCAGGGCAACAGCGGATACCCCGCCGCGAACAAAACCAATAGCGTTGCCGCCAAGCCACACAGCAGGAAGAACCCGCTGCTCACCGCCGCGTGCACCTCTGCCGGCGCGCCGCGTCCGTTGGCCTCGATCACCCGGTTGAGCAACCCGTTGCCCACCCCGAAATCCAGCAGCGTCAGGAACGCGATCAGCGCGCTGACCGCCATCCACAGGCCGAACCGCTCCGGGCCGAGGTAGTTCACCGTGAGCGGCACGCTGACCAGCAGCGTCAGCAGCGAGACCCCTTTGGAGATCAGCGCCGTCAGCGCCGTCCACGCCACGCGCCGGTAGCGCTCCCGGGACAGTCCCGCCGTCGTCGTCTCGTCGAACGGTCGCCGACGCAGCACCGCCCCCGCGGCGAGCAGTCGCTCCCACGTCGTTTGCGCCCAACCCGCTGGCCGGATTTCCTTCATGCCACGCGGGCATTCAAACAGAGGGTGGAACAAAGCACAATTCGCAGCCGCCCCCGCTGCACCGGCCCGTGCTTGCGTTAAATACCCCGGCCAGCCGGCCAGTCTGACGCCCACGCCAACGCCCGCGCGTTTGCCCTACTGACCCAACATGAACCGCCCCCTCGCCCTCCTCACCCTCCTCGCCTTGACCCACGGTGCCCTCGCCGAGAACTGGCCCGGGTGGCGCGGCCCGCGTGGTGACGGCACCAGCACCGAGAAAAGCGTCCCCGTGAAATGGAGCGGCACCGAGAACGTGCTGTGGAAGACGCCGCTGACCGGCGGCCACGCCTCGCCCATCGTCTGGGGCGACCGTCTCTTCACCGTCGAGTCCGTCGCCGACACCGAGGGGCGCAAC
>JAYTIO010000512.1:0-10972 GCA_043731805.1 Pedosphaera sp.
AGCTGCCATCGGCTCACAACCGTCCCGGTTGTAGCGGGCTTCCGGTCACAACGCTGCATCGCTGCGGACGCGGCGGCAGCCGGGACGGCTGCCCCACTATCGGGCCGCTTTTTTCTTCTCCCTCCCGCTCCCAGCCCGTTGAATCCACGGCGTGTCTCGCGACTACCAACTCAACCGCTTCTCCGCTCCCGCCGAGCTGCGGATTGATTACGCGCGCGAGCTCAACGCCCAGCAACACGCCGCCGTCACTGCCGAACCCGGCCCCGCGCTCGTCATCGCGGGCGCGGGCGCGGGCAAGACCCGCACGCTCACCTACCGCGTCGCCTGGCTCATCGAGCACGGCACGCCGCCCGACCGCATCCTGCTGCTGACCTTCACGAACAAGGCCGCGAAGGAGATGATGCGCCGCGTTTCCGACCTGCTGGGCAACGACGTTTCCAACCTCTGGGGCGGCACGTTCCACTCGGTCGGCAATCGCATCCTCCGCAAGCACGCCGCCATGCTCGGCTGGCGACCGGACTTCACCATCCTCGACCGCGAGGACGCCAAGGACCTCCTCCAAGCCTGCGTGGATGAGTCCGGCATTGACGTGAAGGAGACGCGCTTCCCCAAGCCCGACGTGCTCGGCGACATCTTCTCGATGGCGTTGAACACCGGCCGCTCCATCGCCGAGACACTCGCGCAGGACTACGACCACTTCGCCCCGCTCGCGAACAAGATTGAGGACATCGCCGCCCGCTACCTCGCCCGCAAGCAGTCCACGAACGGCATGGACTTCGACGACCTGCTGACCCAGTGGCTGCGCGTGCTCAAGGAGTTCCCCGACCTGCGCGATTTCTACCAGCGCCGCTTCCAGTTCATCCTCGTGGACGAGTATCAGGACACGAACTCGCTTCAGGGCGAACTCATCGACCGCCTCGCCGCCGTCCACAAGAACGTCATGGTGGTGGGCGACGACGCGCAAAGCATCTACGCGTGGCGCGGGGCGAACTTCAAAAACATCCTCGAGTTCCCGCAGCGCTACTTCGGCTGCCAGACCTTCAAAATCGAGGTCAATTACCGGAGCACTCCGGAGATTCTCGCCTTCGCCAACGCCGCCATTGCCCCGAACATCCATCAGTTCCAAAAAGAGCTGGCCGCCGCCCGGCCGTCGGGCATGAAGCCCGTCGTGGTCGCCTGCATGGACGCGAGTGAGCAAGCCTCGTTCGTCGCCCAGCGCGCGCTGGAGCTGCGCGACGAGGGCATCCCGCTCAACGAGATGGCCGTGCTCTACCGCTCGCACTTCCACGCGCTGGAGCTGCAGTTCGAGCTGACCCGCCGGAACATCCCCTTCAGCATCACCAGTGGCATCCGCTTCTTCGAGCAAGCCCACGTGAAGGACGTGGCCGCCTACCTCAAGCTTGTCCACAACCCGCACGACGAGATTTCCTTCAAGCGACTCGCCCGCATGATGCCGGGCGTGGGCGGGAAGAGCGCGGACAAGTTGTGGCAGAGGTTTAGTTCTGAGTTCCGGGTTCCGAGTTCCGAGTTGGCAACGGTGTCCGCACAACCCGAAACCCAGAACCTCCCCACCGCCTTGGCCCGCTGTGCCTCCTCCGTCCCCAAGAAGACCGCCGTCGCCTGGGCGCAGTTCACCGCCACCATCGCGCAGCTTTGTGCGCCGGAGCTCCGCGCGAAGACCGACGCCATGATTCGGCTCGTGTTGGAGGCGGGCTACGAGGATTACCTCAAGGCGACGTTCACGAACTTCCGCAACCGCCTCGAAGACCTGGAGCAGCTCGCCACTTTCTCGCGCCAGTTCCCGACCGTAGAGGACTTCCTCACCCAGCTCGCGCTGCTCACGAACGTCGAGGCCGAGGACGACAAGCCGCGCGAGGCCGACGACGAGAAGCTTCGCCTCTCGTCCATCCACCAGGCCAAGGGCCTCGAGTTCCGCGTCGTGTTCGTCATCATGCTCTGCGACGGTCTGTTCCCCTCCTCGCGCTCCACGGACTCCGTCGAAGGCGAGGAGGAGGAACGGCGCCTCTTCTACGTGGCCGTCACGCGGGCGAAGGACGAACTCTACCTGAGCCACCCGCTCATGCGCTTCATCCAAGGCGGCGGCGACGCGATGCAGCAGCCCTCGCGCTTCCTCGCGGAAATCCCCGTGGAGCTGCGTGAGGAGTGGAACCTCCGCCCACACGCCCCCGCCACGGACTTCAGCGACATGGGCGAAGCCACCGAGGAGTCGCCCTTCTAGCCACAGATTGACACAGATGGAACACAGATGACGGCCACAGACAGGATTGATCTGTGTTTCATCTGTGTTGATCTGTGGCCAAAAATCCCTGTCCGCTTCAATTCACGAACGTCAGCTCGTTCGTCTCCAGCAGCACTTGGGCGAGCTTCTCCCACGGGTAGAGGCGGCGGGCGCTGGTCGGGGCGGCGAAGTCGCGCTGGGAGTTCCACAGCTTGCCCGTCGGGGTCGGCGGGTTCTGTTTCGCGTCGAGCTCCCGGATGATGACCGTCCAGGTGAACGTGTCGTTCACGCCGCCCGCGCGGCCGTCCACGACGAAGTCAAGCGTGTCGCCGACGCTCACCCGCACCCGGGGCACGGCCAGCGCCACTTCGTTGCGCAGCGCCACGCCACGCGCGATGGAGCCGGCGGCGCTGAAGATGATTTGCCCCTGCACGCCGTCGCTGTCCTTGCCGCTGTGCGCCAGCGTGCCCTCGATGCTCACCAGCATGTCGTCCATCGCGGTCCAGCGGCGGATGGCGGCCTGCGTGTAAGCCAGGCCGGGATGCCCGCCGTTCGCCGACAGGTGGAAATTTCCGGCGCGCGATTCCGGGATGCGCGGCGCGGCCTGGTAGAAGCGCGTTTGCGGGCTGTAGAGCAGCGGCCAGAACGCCCCGACGCGGCCGGTGCGGTTGTCCATCTGGCCTAGGCCGTATTCCCACGGCGGCTGGCCGGGGAGCGGGCCGCGCGGCGCGGACATTTCGCTGAAGAGATAGTTGAGCGCGAGCTTGAGTTCCGTGTCTGTCGGCAAGCGTGAGTAGATGAGGCGGTAGAGCATCTTCACGCGCTCCAGGTCGTTGGGCAGGGATTTCAAATCGCCGCGCTGGACGGTGTTGCGCGCCTGCTCGATGACCAGCGGGCTGTTCATCATGAAGAGCGCCTGTTGCGGGACGACGGTGTTATTCCGCTGGCCGGTGCTGATGTCGGGGTTCGCGAAGTCGAATGCCCCGAACATGTTCGGCAGGTTGGCGCGATCCACGAGCCCATACACACTGCGGCGGTCGGAGTATTCGCCGTCGGTGTCGGGGCGGTCGAGGCGCTCGCCGGGGCCGCCCATCTTGAAGTCCAGCTTGCCGCCGATGTGCAGCACGGTGTCGCGCAGAGCCTCGAACTCGAGCCGCCGCCGGTGCTGCTGCCAGAGCCAGCGGTTCTCCGGGTCCACTTGCGCGAAGCGCGGGTTGTCCTCGCTGCTCTGCTGCCACGCGTGCGAGAGCATCATGAGCTTCTGAAGTTTCTTCACCGACCAGCCGTGCTCCATGAACTGCCATGCGAGATAGTCGAGCAACTCCGGGTGCGTGGGCGGGTCGGAGCGGAGGCCGAAGTCGTTCGGCGTCCGCACAATGCCCTCGCCGAACTGGTGGAGCCAGATGCGGTTCACCATCACGCGTGCGGTGAGCGGGTTGTCGGGCGAGGCGATTTCCTTCGCCAACTCCAGTCGTCCGCTGCCGTCGCGGAAGGGCTGGCGCTGGTCGCCCGAGAGAATTTCCAGGAACCGGCGGGGCGCTTCCGGGCCACGGCTGCCGCGGTTGCCCTTGATGAAGACGTAGCTGTCGCGGGGCTGCGGTGAGTCGTTGAGGACGACGGCGCGGGGCGGAGCGCCGGGGTGGGAGGTGCGGAGGTTGTCCACGGTGCGGGCGAGCTCCTGCTGGCGGGTGCGGGCGTCGCCCATGTTGCGCAGGCGCGTGAGCGCGGCCTCGACCTTCTCGTCGGTGAAGAGATACGCGGGCGAGGCGGGGTCGTAGATGACGCGGCGGATTTCCTCCTGCGCGGCGTCGGGCAGGGCGGTGGGCGCGGGCGGGAGATTGGTTGCGCCAGCGCGCACGCGGGTGGCATGGAGGCCGGCGAGCTGCGCCCAGCGTGAGTTCGCGTCGGTGAAGAGGCGCGCGAGGTTCGTCGCGACGACCGCGATGGAGCCGGGTGGCGAGCCGAGGGCGCGGGCGACGAGCGGGTTGACGGCCTGGTTCGTGTCGCCCCCGGCGCGCAGGCGCAGGGCGATGGGCGTGGCGGCTTTGAGGAAGTTGGTCGCCGGCAGCGACGCGAACTCGTGCCAGACGGAGAGCACCGGATGGGGCGTGGTCTTGGCCTTGTCGAGCGCGTTCTTCCAGCCAGCGGCGACGGCGGGCAACAGGTTGCGCCGCGTCATGAACTGGTTCAGCGACGCGGTGTTGGTCGGGTGGCTGAAGTCGGCGAGCGCCTTGAGGTAGTCGCTGATGCGGAAGACCAGCTCGGAGCGGGCGCGACCGCGCAGGCCGTCGTCGAACTTCTTCAGCGCGTCCTCGGCTTCGGTGAGCGCCTTCTGGTATTCGCGGAACTCCGGCGTGTCTTTGTTGCTCGGCAGCTCGACGCCCTCGCGCGGTTCCGTGCTGCTCGCGAAGACGCCGTGCAGCGCGTAGTAATCCAGCGTCGGGATGGGGTCGAACTTGTGGTCGTGGCAGCGGGCGCACGTCACGGTCAAGGCGAGGAAGCCCTTCATCACCACGTCAATGCGGTCGTCAATCAGGTCGTCCGCGTTGTTGTTCAACCGAGGGCCGAGCGTGATGAAGCCGAGCGCGGCCAAGTCGCTGCGCGACGGTTGAGAGTTGAGAGTTGAGAGTTGAGAGGCGGGCGTCGTCGCCGCACCCGCGTCGGCTTTGGACTTTGGACTTTGGACTTTGGACTCCTCCTCTCCGACTAGTCTATCTGCGGCGATTTGGAGTTTGGCGAACTGGTCGAAAGGACGGTCGTCGTTGAAGGACTTGATGACCCAGTCGCGGTAGGTGTGCGAATGGAGGTAACGCGTTTCGCTGCGGTTGTTATTGCGGCGGCCCGTGGTGTCGCCGTAGCGCGCCACATCGAGCCAGTGGCGGCCCCAGCGTTCGCCGTAGCGCGGGGAGGCGAGCAGGCGGTCCACGACCTTCTCGAAGGCTTGCGGCGACTCGTCGGCGAGGAAGGCGTCCACCTCGGCGAGTGTGGGCGGGAGGCCGGTGAGGTTGAAAGTGGCGCGGCGGATGAGCGTGGTTTTGTCGGCTCGCGGCGAGGGCGCGAGCTGCTTGGCTTCGAGCGTGGCGAAGACGTAGTGGTCAATCGCGTTCTGGGCCAGTGGCACCCAGTCCTTGCGGAAGTCAGGGATGATGGGTTTGAAGATGGGCTGGAAGCTCCAGTGGTGCTTCGGGTCGGTCAGGGCCGCGCCGTATTTGTTCGGGGTGTCGGCGCGCGGGTCGGGTGCGCCCATGCGGACCCAGGCTTCGAGGTCGGCGATTTGCGACGCGGGGAGTTTCTTGTCGTCCGGCGGCATCTGGAGAGCGCTATCGCGGTAGCGGATGGCGCGGATGAGCGGGCTGCGGTCGGGGTTGCCGGGGATGATGGCGGGGCCGGACTCGCCGCCCTTGAGCAGGCCGTCGCGCGTGTCCACGCGGAGGCCGCCCTTGATACGGCCGCCCTCGGCGGAGTGGCACTTGTAACAATCCTTCACCAGCACGGGCCGGACTTTCTTCTCGAAGAACTCGGTCTGCGCAGGCGTGAGCTGGGGCGCGGGCGCGGCGAGCAGGCGGGCGGCGCAGAGGAACGTCAGGCTGGCCAGACGCGGGAGGGGGTGTAGGCGGCGGCGGGAGGGGCGGAGCGGCAGCATGGTGGCACTTGGGTGGTCGTTGTGTAGGACCATGCGCGAGTCGGCGGCGAAGTGCAACGGAGGGATACCCCTGAGGCCACTTCACCCCTGGATGAAATAGCTCAGGTTCTCCAGCTCGATGGCGAGGTTCACGCCGTTCACGGTGACCTCCTCCGGGACCTGGAGCACGATGGGCGCGAAGTTCAGGATGCCGACGATGCCCGCGTCCACGAGCTGATTCGCCACCTCCTGCGCGGCGGTGACGGGCACGGTGAGAATGGCCATGCGCACACTGCGCTCGTGGATGATGCGGGGCAGGTCAGCCATAGGCAGGATGCGGGGGAAGGTCGTGCGCGTGCGCGCCTTCAGCGGCTCGGCGTCGAAGGCGGCCACCACCTCGAAGCCTTCCGGGCCGAAGCCTTGATAGGCGAGCAACGCCGCGCCGAGATTGCCCACGCCCACGAGCACGACGGGTTGCAGGCGACTGGTGCCCAGCACGTCGGAGATCATCCCGGCGAGCTGCTCCACGTCGTAGCCCAGGCCGCGCGTGCCGAAGGTGCCGAAGTAGGCGAGGTCCTTGCGCAACTGCGTGGACTTCACCCCGGCGACGCGGGCGAGGGCCTCGCTGGCGATGGTGGGCAGGCCGTTCTCCTTCAAGCGCAGCAGGCAGCGCAGGTAGATGGAGAGGCGATAGACCGCCTTGCGCGGAATCTCGGGGCGCGAGGTCTTTTTCAAGGTTAGGCGAAGCTAGTGAAGGCGCGGGGGCTGGGCAAGCTTGGCGGGCGCAGGTCTCGGCAATCAGCCTCCCGATTGGAAGCCACAGATGCACACAGATGAAACACAGATGGAGGGGACGGGCGGGCCGTGAACCAGGGTGTTAAGCGCACGCCACGCGAAGCCATCTGGGTTTCATCTGTGGGCATCTGTGGCCAAACTTCAGTCGTTTCTGCGGGGCGATCATGGCTGCTTCGGCGTGATGGGCACGAGCTTGCCGCCGGGGAGGACGCGGAGCCGCTGGCCGCGCCAGACGACGGTGTTGCCGAGGAAGGCCAGCGCCCAGATGGGGACTTGGAGGAGGTCTTTGATTGGGGCGAGTAGCGCCTTCACTAGGGATTCGCGCGTCCGAGCCAGTCGGCGCTGATTATCATTCGCCGTAAGCAGTCGCAGAAGAGCACAGGTCGCCAAGGAGAATAGAGCTATGCGGCTAGGAGTGAGAATCACGTAAGCGGCAGAGAATCGAGTCATGTCACCCATCATCCACCAAAGGTTTCGCGGAACCTCTAAATGAATTGTGTCTGTCCGCAGCGGAGCCATCGCTGCCAGCACAGGCCACAGCGTCGCATTGCTCAGGATGCTGAAGAAATACGGCACCGGCTGACACACGCGAATGGTGCGCGCCCAGCGGAGTTGGTGCGCCCAGACTTCGCGCCAGCCTTGCTCCCGCTCGCGGCACTCGACGACCACGGGGCACAGCTCGATACGGTAGCCGCGCTGGGCGATTTGATTCCCGAGCTGGTAGTCGTCAGCGAGGTAGTCCACCAGCGCGCGGAAGCCGCCGATTTCTTTGAGCTGCTGGCGGCGCGTCGCCATCACCGCGCCAAGGGCGAAGTCCAGCGGCTTGAGCGTGCGGGACTGGAGCACCTGGCTCCAGAAGTCCGCGTTCGTGGCCACGGCCTCCCACTGCATCGCGAGGGTGGTTGGGTTGGTGAGCGCGTAGAAGCAGTTCACGAGGCCGGCCTGCGGGTCGCGGAGCGGCTGGAGGACTTGCGCGAGGAAGTCCGGCGGCACGCGCGTGTCGGCGTCGCTGACGATGAGGTGATCGTGCTGCGCGAGGCGTTCGAGGTGGACGAGCGTGGAGACCTTGGCGTTGGGGCCGAGCTGCTCGGGGCAGAGGACGAGCTGGGCGTTGGCCTGCGGGTGCGCGGCGATGAGTTGGCGGACGAGTTCGCAGGCGGGGTCGTCGGCTGCGGCGACGCCGAAAAGGAGTTGCACGGGGCCGCGATAGTCTTGTTGGAACCAACTTTCCAGACAGCCGCGCGTCTCGGGGTCGAGGCCCTTGAGCGGCTTGAGCAGCGTGACGCCGGGGGCGAACGAGGTGTCCGCCGCGCGCTGGTGCAGCGGGAAGCGGCGCGCGGCGAGCCATTGCCAGAGCGTGATGGCGAGGCTCAGGAGCGCGAGCGCGGCGAGGAGGAGGTGCAGGAACATTGCGCGGCGGATGATGGCCCCACCTTGCCGGGAAGAGGCAAGTGTGTTAGCAAAATCCCCATGCAAACCGAAGACATCCGTTCGCTCCTTCAAGCTGCGCCGTTCAGGCCGTTTTCCGTGGTGACGGTGAGCGAGAAGTCCTTCCATGTGCCGCATCCTGATTTCGCTTTTCTCACGCCCAACGGCAAAATGCTGATCGTCGCCCGCACGGAGAGCACGGCGGTGGACCTACTGGATGTGCCGCTCATCGCCCGCATCGAAGTGCCGGAGAAGCCAGCGCGGAAGCGCTGACGTGGGCTGCGTCTCCCGCGACGCAGTATTCGCCCGGACAGCGGGGTTGGGCTACTTCCGCTCGGCGCGGTCGGGCAAATCCAGAACCTCAAATCTGATCCGACGCCACCTTGCGGGTGACTTCCTCCAGCGTGGTGTCGCCGGCCAGGGCGCGGGCGAGGCCGTTTTGCCAGAGCGTCCGCATGCCTTGCTCGGCGGCGATTTGTTGGATGTAGCGCGTGGCCCGCTTCTCCATGACGGCGTCGCGGACGGGTTCGCCCACCTCCAGCAGCTCGGTGATGGAGAAGCGGCCGCTGTAGCCGGTCTCCTTGCATTCGGGGCAGCCGGCGCCTTTGCGGAAGGAGGCGTTTTCAATCTCCTCCGCCGTGAGGGAGCGCAGCAGTGCGGGCTCCGGCTCGTAGGGCATGGCGCAGCAGGTGCAGTTCTTCCGCACGAGCCGCACGCCCATCACGCCAAGGATGCTCGACGAGAGGAGGAAGGGTTCGATACCCATGTTGATGAGGCGCGCGAAGACGCCGGCGGTGGTGCCGCTGTGGACGGTGCTGATGACGAGGTGGCCGGTGAGGCCGGCCTGCACGGCGATGCCCGCCGTCTCCGGGTCACGAATCTCGCCGACCATGATGATCTGCGGGTCTTGCCGCATGAGAGAGCGCAGCGCCCCGGCGAAGGTGAAGTCCATCGCGGGGTTCAACTGCGCCTGGCTCACCGTCGGGATGGGCACCTCGACCGGGTCCTCGACGGACGCGATGCTGACGGCGGTGCCGTGCTTGGCGAGCAGGTAGTGCAGGGCGCAGTAGATGGCGGTGGTCTTGCCGGAGCCGGTGGGGCCGGTGAGGAGGATGAGGCCGTTGGGCTTGTTGACGAGGTTGATGAACTTCTCCTTGGTCTCCGGGTCGAGGCCGAGCCGCTCGATGTCGAAGGACCGCGTGCTGGGGTCGAAGATACGGCAGACGACCTTCTCGCCGAGCACGGTGGGGAAGATGGAGACGCGGAGCTGCACGTTGTTGAACTCGACCCCCATGTTGACCTTGCCGTCCTGCGGCAGGCCGCTGACGTGGGAGGCGAGGTTGGCCATGACCTTGAACCGCCCGCTGATCTTTTCCTTCAGGTCGCTGGGCAGGTGGACCATCTCGATGAGCTGGCCGGTGACGCGGATGCGCACGGCCATGGACTCCTCCCACGGCTCGAAGTGGATGTCGCTCGCGCCCTGCTGCACGGCGTCGTGGACGATGTAGTTGACGAGGGTGCTGATGTCGGCGTCGAGCAGCGTGGGGAGCGACTGGAGATAGGTGGTGGTGTGGTTCATGGCGGACGTAGTTGGTGGCGGCGTTTCTACGGAACGGCGGCGCGCGTGGCGAGCAAGAATGCGGGGCGGGGAGGCCGTGAGTTCCCTGTCGCCAGCGGCCCGGGGGGCTGGCTAGTTTCCCGGCGTGAGCAAGCGCACCCCTGCCACGGTGGAGCGCGCGTTGGCGGCGGTGCACAATTTCGGCATGCGCCACTGGCGGCAGCGGCTGCTCATCCCGGCGCTGGGCGGGCTGGCGGCAGGCATCGTCCTGCACGGCGGGCTGCAACTCGTGCAGGCCGGCGCGACGAACCTGCTCGAAGTGGTCGTGGCGGGCGACGGGCGGCTGAAGTTCCGCCCCGGCCTAGTGCGCGCGCTGTCGTCGCTGGGGCAGTTCGGGTGGTTCGTGTTGTTCGGCATGCTGTGCGGGGCCTTCGGCGCGGCGTTCCTCAAGATGGGCTCGGGCACCGTGGGCGGGGTGTTCACGCCCACGCTGTTCCTCGGTGCCGGACTCGGCGCCGGGGTGGGTGCGGGGTTGCACAGCGCGGGCTTCGCCACGGAGTTGCCCACGCACCCCTTCGCGCTGGTGGGCATGGGCAGCGTGCTGGCGGCGACGACCCATTCGCCGCTGCTGGCGATGGTGATGCTGTTCGAGATCTCGCTGAACTACTCGATGATGCCCCCGCTCATGCTGGCGTGCGCGGTGGCGACGCTCGTGGCGCGGCAGTTGCACCCGGACTCGATCTATACCGCGCCGCTGAAGGCCCGCGGCCTCGAACCCAGCGCGGACACGTTGCGCATCGGCGCGGCGCACCAGCAGAAGATCGGCGACCTCATGCGTGAGCCGGTCAGCCCGATCCGCGACAACCTGCCGCTGCCGGAGATCGCCGGGTGTTTCTTGGAGCACACGTTCACTTCCTCCCGGTGGTGGACGCGCAGGACCGGCTGCTCGGACTGGTGGCGTTGCAGGATTTGAAGTCGCACCTCGGCGACACCGACGCGCTGCCCGCCTTGCTGGCCAGCGAGCAGCGCAACGTGCCGGTGGTGAACAGCCTGGCGGAGCGTCGGCTCGTCGGCTCCGTGCTGAGCGCCGAGGTGCTGGGCACGATGGCGGAGGCGATTGCGATGGGGAGCAACTGGAAGGTGAAGTAGGCGCGGCGCACTGCCACCGGCGCGCGGACGGTCCCCGTCCGCAGCATCCACAAGCGGAGGGAGCCATGCGGAATTTCAGATGGCTCTCGGCGGGCGCAGCCGCTGCGAGCCGGGACGGCTCGCGCTCCAGGGCAGGGCGCGAAAGTGCTGACGCAGCCGAGGGCATCAACAAGCTGATGGC
>JAYTIO010000513.1:0-1934 GCA_043731805.1 Pedosphaera sp.
TCAATTCACGGACCGGCCCAAGTCATCGATCCGTCGGGCTATTCGTCTGGCTAAGAAACGCCTTGAAAAACTCGGCCTTAAGTAAGCGCCATTCCCCCCACAGGGGTGCAAATCAGCTTTTGAGCAACGAGAGGCTGGGCAGACGTGCGGGATGACAAACTGCGCCAGGGAAACGCCCCCCTGCCCCAACCCCACCGGGTCCCCGACCGGGAGCGCCTTCTGCGCTGGGATCACCAGGAACTGCTGCGCGGCGGGCAGGAGGTGTTTCGCCAACTGCTCGCAAAGGCCCCGCAGAGAAAGCCGCCGCCGCCGCGTCGCTGTGCCCGCAGTGTCAGAACCAGCTGGGCCGTTTGACCGCCGGCCAACTGTCCCACCATCCAGACGCGCTTCGATCCCATCCGCGTGCAGCGGGCGCGGGGTGACTGCCGGCGGTGCCGCCAATGGCGCTTTGCCGCCGCCGCCCGGCTGGGCCGGCCCGAACAAGCCACCCAGTCCCCGACCGTGCAGAAAATCGCCGCGCTGACCGTCAGCAAAATGCCCGCGCCGGAAGCCCAGCAAGTGGTCGAGCGGTTGACCGGCCTCAAACTCCCCGCCGCCACCCTGTCCCTGGCCGCCCGGGTGCAAGGCCAGCGCACCCAGGCCAAACGTCAGACCCTGAGCACGCAGATGGCCGAACTCGAAGCGGGGTTGGGCAGCGAGCAGCAACGCTTCTGGCTGGACGCCTCCCGCGTCCACTCCCGGGTCTTCGACTGGCTGCTGGTGCAAGCAAACGATGGACCGGCGGCGCGGGTCCGTGGCCGCCCGCCCACCCGTCAACGCCGGCTGCCAGTCAGGCGCTGCGCCCTCCCGCTCCAGACGTCGAAAAGCCACCCCGCGGCTTCCTCTCCAGCCTGAGCGGCATGAAAAATCGTGCTCGGAAAATGCGGTTCGCCGGCCCGGGTCGGTGAAAACCGCCACCACCTCCGACGCGCCGCCCGCGCTGGGCAAGGCAGACTGCCAGCGCCAGCGCCAACCCAATGCCGCGCTCAATGTGACGCCGACCCGCAACCTGCTCCTGGCCCTCATCCCCTTCGAGGAAGGCCAGCCCTTGGCCCACTGCTTCGACCCCTACCATCGCTACCTGCACCTCGCCCTGAGGCTCCGCCTCACCCCCTGCCGTTCTACGAGCCGGCCAGCCAAACGACCTGCCCGGGCGTGCTGCGGCTTGCAGCCGCCGCTGGGTGGTTGGAGTTCAACGCGGCACCGACACGTCGCCGGCACCGTCAATACTTCGCCGTGGCCCCGGTGGGTTTGAGGTTCAAGGCGGCGGTATTCTCCCGCGCCTTGGCCAGCATCATGCCCAACTCGCTCGCCACGGCGATGAACTGAAAGCCTTCCGCTGCGCGGCGCTTGGCGGATTCCACGTCAGGCACGTGGATGCCGGAGGCGATGCCGTATTTCTTCGCCGTCTCGCGCACGGCCTTGAGCGCATCCACGAACGGGGGATAGGCGCTGTCGAAGGCCGGCTTCTGGCCCATGCTCTTGTGCAAGTCGTTCGGCCCGATGAACACGCCGTCAATGCCCGGCACGCTGAGGATGGCGTCCAAATTTTCAACGCCCTTGACGTGCTCAATCATGATGATGAGCAAGATTTCGTCGTTGGCCTGCTCGTAGTAAGTGGCGGCGTCGGTGCCGAAGTTCGGCGCGTGGAGCTGGCCGCCGACAGAGCGGTTGCCCAGCGGATGATAGCGGGTGTTTTCCACGGCGGCCTCGCACTCGGCGCGCGAGTTGACCATCGGGACGACGACGCCCCACGCGCCGATGTCGAGGACGCGCTTGATGTTCTCGCCGGTGTTCCACGGGATGCGCACGAGCGGCGCGGCCCCGCCGGCGGTGATGGCCATGAAGCTGTTCGCCACGGTCTCGAAGTTGTAGGCCGAGTGCTCCATGTCGCA
>JAYTIO010000514.1:0-2887 GCA_043731805.1 Pedosphaera sp.
GCCCGCGCCGACAACGTCCGCCGCGCCTTCGCCCCCGTGCGCCCCAAGACCCTCCACGGCGAGCGACTCCTCGTCCTCGACGACGTGCTCACCACCGGCGCGACCACCAGCGCCGTTGCCCGCGTGCTGCGGGAGAACGGCGCGGGGGAAGTCTTCGTGTGGACACTGGCGCGTGGCTTGTGAGGTAGGTAGCCGCCGAGGTCAGGAGGCGGATTCGTTCGAGTGCACCCACGTCCGCCGCCTCACCTCGGCGGCTACAAAGTCCAGCCTTCGCCAATTCCCCGCTGGATTTTCCGCCCACCCGCCGCCAAGCTCTGGCCATGAAGTTGATTCTCTCCACTCACAACGTCACGCTCACCAAAGCCATCGAGGACCACATCCTCGCCAAGATCGAGAAGCTCGAGCACTTCGACCGCTGGACCATTGATGCCCGTGTCACCATCGAGCACGACGACACCCGCGACCCGGCCCTGGCCTTCGGCTGCTCCATGCGCATCGGCGTGCGCGGCCCTGACCTCTTCGCCGAGGACCACGAGGCCGACCTCTACGCGGCCATTGACGCCGTCAGCAAAAAGATCGAGCAGCAGATCCGCAAGCGGCACAACAAGACCAAGGCCAAGAAGCACACCGACGCTGCCCGCAGCAAGGAACGCCGCCGCGCCAACTGATGGCTGGCTCCCAGTTCGTCGCCCTCCGCGCCCGAGTCATCCTGCCGGTTTCGCGACCGGCGATTGAGGACGGCGCGGTTTTTATTTCCCGGGGTCGCATCGCCGCCGTCGGGCGCTGGCGTGAGCTTCGCCGGAAGGCTCCTGCCCGGGTGCGCGACCTCGGCGAGGTCATCCTCCTGCCCGGCCTCGTCAACGCCCACTGCCATCTCGACTACACCGACATGGCCGGGGCGATCCCGCCGCCGAAGAATTTCCTCGACTGGATCGAGGGCATCATCGCGCTCAAGGCCGCGTGGTGCTACAGCGACTTCGCCCAGTCCTGGCTC
Organism: Pedosphaera sp.; assembly: GCA_043731805.1. Taxonomy (GTDB): domain Bacteria; phylum Verrucomicrobiota; class Verrucomicrobiia; order Limisphaerales; family SXTU01; genus SXTU01. The sequence continues at coordinate 995 of JAYTIO010000514.1, forward strand.
AACGGCGCGATGCAACTGCTGCGCTCCGGCTGCACCACCGTCGCCGACATCGAGGCGGTCTCCGAACTGCTGCCCGAGGTGTGGACCGCCACGCCCCTGCGGGTGCTCTCGTTCCTCGAACTCATCTCCGTCCGCGGCCGCCAGCGCCCCACCACCCTCGTCCGGCAGGCCGTGCAAAAAGTCCGCAGCCTCCCGCCGGGCCGCAGCTCCGCCGCCCTCTCGCCGCACGCCCTCTACACCACGAATCCCGAGCTGCTGAAGGCCGCGCGCCGCGCCTCCCATCGCGCCCGCTGGCCGCTCACCATGCACGTCGCCGAGTCTGCGCTGGAGACCGAGATGTTCTGTCACAGGCGTGGCCCGCTGTTCGACTGGCTGCGCCGCAACGGCCGCGACATGGGCGATTGCGGCGCGGGCTCGCCCCTCCAGCAGCTCGCCGCCCTCAAGCTGCTAGACCCGAACTTCCTCGCCGTCCACGTCAACCAACTCGCCCCCGGCGACGCCACCCTCCTGGCCCGCGCGCGCGCCCATGTCGTGCATTGCCCGCGCAGCCACGCTTACTTCCGCCACGCGCCCTTTCCCTTCGCCGAGCTGCACGCTGCCGGCGTGAACCTCTGCCTCGGCACCGACAGTCTCGCCAGCATCGGCAAGGACGGCCGGCGCAAACCCGTGCTCGACCTCTTCGCCGAGCTCCGCGCCTTCGCCCGCCAGCAACCCAGCTTGGCCCCGGAGGAATTCCTCGACCTCGTCACCCGTAACGCCGCCGCCGCCCTCGGCCAGCGCGGCCAAGTCGGCGAACTCACCCGCCGCGCCCACGCCGACCTGCTCGTCCTCCGCTCGGATGCTCCGCTCGCCCAGGCGACCGAAACCGTGGTCCACACCGCGCCCGACCTGGCCGGGGTGATGATCGGCGGCGCGTGGGCCATCGAGCCGCCGCGTTGACAAGCTCCCGGGCAACACGGACAACTCCGCCGCCATGACCAAAGTCGCCATTGTCGGAGCGTCCGGTTACTCGGGCGAAGAACTCGTCCGCCGCCTCCTCGCCCACCCGCACGCGAACCTCGTCGCCGTCACCTCGCGCCAGCAGGCCGGGCAGACGGTCGCGCAGGTGTTCCCGAAGTTCGCCAGCCACCCGCGCGCGAAGGCCCTGCGCTTCGTGGAGCCCAATGCCGGGCTGCTCGCCACGCAGGCCGACGTCGTCTTCCTCGCCCTGCCGCACGGCGTGGCGGCGGAGTTCGCCGTGCCGCTGCTCGAGGGCGGGGCCCGCGTCATTGACCTCAGCGCCGACTTCCGGCTCAAGCGCGCGGCCACCTACAAGGAGTTCTACGCCCACGACCACCCCGCGCCCGAGCTGCTGGCGAAGTCGGTTTATGGCCTGCCGGAAGTTCACCGCACCGCCATCAAGGACGCGACGCTCGTTGCCTCGCCCGGCTGTTATCCCACGAGCATCTTGCTCCCGACCCTCCCGCTCTTGCGCGCCGGCCTCATCAAGCCGCAGGGCATCATCGCCGACTCCATGAGCGGCGTCAGTGGCGCGGGCCGCAAGGCAGACTTGGACTACCTCTTCGTCGAGTGCAACGAAAGCGTGCGCCCCTATGGCGTGCCGAAGCATCGGCACCTGTCGGAGATCGAGGAGCAACTCGCGCTCGCCGCCGGCGGCCCGGTGACCATCCAGTTCACGCCGCACCTCATCCCGGTGAACCGCGGCATCCTCACGACGCTCTATCTCGCGCCGGCGAAACACTTCGCCACCGCCGACGAGGCCGCCGCGCTCGGCGCACAAATCACCGCGTGTTACCAGGCCGCTTACGCGAACGAACCCTTCGTCCGCGTGCTGGAAGGCAAGGCCTTGCCCGACACCAAGAACGTCGTCGGCACCAACGTCCTCGAACTCGC
>JAYTIO010000515.1:0-2903 GCA_043731805.1 Pedosphaera sp.
GTGCAGGCACAGGTCAATCAGCACCTGCTCGTAGCATCGGCGCGTGAGGAAGGTCGCGATGGTGTTGATGTAGGGAATCTTGCCGGACATCGCGAGGCCAGCGCACATGCCGATGATGTGCTGCTCGTAAATCCCCTCCATGAAGTAGCGCTCGGGAAACTCCGCCGCGAACTTCTCCAAGTTCTGCTTCGTGATGTCCGAGCCGACGAACACCACGCGCGAGTCGCGCTTGGCCAGTTCGTGGACGGCGAGGAGGGCGGCCTTTCTCACGGCGTCGCCTCCAGTTCCGCGAGCAACGCGGCGAGTTCCTCCGGCTTCACCTTGGCCTTGTGATGCCAGTCTGCGTTGTGCTCGGTGGTCGCAAAACCTTTGCCCTTCACCGTGTGGCAGATCAGCACGCTCGGCTTGGCCGCAGCGAACGGCGTCGCCAACAACGCCTCGCGCAAGGCCGGCACGTCATGCCCGTCCACCTCGCGCACTGCGAAGCCGAAGCTGCGCCACTTGTCCGCGAACGGCTCCAGGTCCTGGATGTCCTTGCTCGGGCCGTAGGATTGAAACTTGTTGTAGTCCACCAGCACCGTGAGGTTCGACAGCCGGTGTTTGCCCGCGCTCAAGGCCGCTTCCCACACGCTGCCTTCGTTCGACTCGCCATCCCCGATGAGGACAAACGTCCGCCAGTCCTTCTTATCAATCCGCGCCGCCAGCGCGCAGCCGACGCCGATGGACAGCCCATGCCCCAGCGCCCCCGTGCTGGCCTCCACGCCCGGCGTCTTGCGCGACTCCGGGTGTCCGCCAAGCATCGAGCCGAAGTGACAGGAGCGCAGCAGTTCCGCCGGCGGGAAAAAGCCCTTCTCCGCGAGCATCACGTAGAGCGCGAGGCATCCGTGGCCCTTGCTGAAGATGAACCGGTCGCGATCCGGCCACTGGGGGTTCTTCGGGTCCACGCGCAGGATGTCGTCGAAGAGCACGCGGCAAATCTCCATGACCGAGAGCGCCGCGCCGACGTGCCCGCGCCCGCTGCCCACCAGCATTTGGAGGATGAGCCGACGATGGTCTTTGCCGCGTGAGTCAATGAGTGCGCGTTGTTGCATCAAGCCAAGGCGATTGGCCGGGGATAAATACCGGAGCACCGCCGCGAGGGGAAGTCAGGAAGTGGCTGTAGCGGGAGGGCGGCGCATCCGCACCCAGGCTCCGGCGCGCGGCCGGTCCCGGCCGGTGCGGCTCGCGCTGGGGCAACTCGCCGCCGCCCACTGGCTGCAACTCAATCGCGCCCACTAGGGCATTGAGAACAGTCTGCCCGCCCGGCTGGACCTCTCCCGGCGCGAGGTTCCATGCCGGGTGCGCACGCGCAACGGCGTGCGGGGGCAGGGACCTTCGCGCGCCCGGCCCACCGCCTGTTCCTGGAAGAGTGCCGCCACCGGAGCCAACCGCCCCCACCTCCACTCTCCTTCGTGAATAGTCCTGAGCCTCGCCCGGCACGGTGAAACTTTGCTCGCCCCGCGACCAAGGAAACAGGTAGAAGGCAAAAGTGATTGCGCCGCCACTTGAACAGTCTTGGGAATTTCGGAGGCGTTCGTCGGCCCCATGAACTCGCAACTGCCTTCACCCGATGCTTGAAGTCCGCAACCTCTCCGTCAGCTACGGCGCCATCGCCGCGCTGCATGGCGTGTCCCTGTCGGTCGCGCAGGGCGACATCGTCACGCTCATCGGCGGCAATGGCGCGGGGAAGACGACGACCTTGCGCGCCATCTCCGGGTTACAGCGCGCGCAGGCCGGCGAAGTGATCTACGCCGGACGGGACATCACGAACCTGCCCGCCCACGAGATCGTGAAGCTCGGCCTCGCGCATGTGCCCGAGGGTCGGATGGTCTTCGCGAATCTCACCGTGCTGGAGAATTTGCAGATGGGCGCTTACCTCCGCCGCGACCAGGCGGGCATTGCGGCGGACCTGGCTTACGTCTTCAACGTTTTTCCCCGGCTACAGGAGCGCGAGCGGCAAGTCTCCGGCACGCTCTCCGGCGGCGAGCAGCAGATGCTGGCGATCGGCCGCGCGCTGATGAGCAAGCCGAAGTTCCTCATGCTGGATGAACCTTCGCTCGGCATCGCGCCGCTGCTGGTGAAGACCATTTTCGAGAAGATCGTGGAGATCAACCGCCAGCAGGGCATCACCGTCCTGCTCGTCGAGCAGAACGCGAACCTCGCCCTCGAAGTCTCCCGCTTCGGCTACGTGATCGAGACGGGCCGGGTCATCCTCCAAGACGAGTCCGCGAAGCTGCGCTCCAACCCGCAGGTGAAGCAGGCGTATCTGGGCGGGTAGCCGCCGAGGTAGGGCGCGTCTGTCCCAGCGCGCCATTACGAGCCCACGGTGTCGGCGGCGCGCTGGGCCAGACGCGCCCTACCCGAGGCTACGGAGTTTTCCTGACCGCCGGAACGGCCTCCCAGTTTGCCTGTCGGGAGAAATTCTGATTCAGTCTCGCCACTGTCTCGTGTGAAACCGTCGCTCCTCAACACCCTCCTGCTGCTGCTCTGGCTCGCTGTCGGGACGCGCGTCCATGCGCAGAGCGTCACGAGCTTCACGCCGACATCAGGCGGGCCGGGAACGACGGTCACCATCACAGGCACCGGCTTGAGCACCGCGTCGCAAGTGAAGTTCGGGAACTCGCCGACTGCGGCATCCTTCAATCCACTTTCCGCGACGCAGATCACCGCCATCGTCCCGGTGGACGCACTGACCGGCCCAATCAGCGTGACCGCCGGGGCCACGGCCTCGAGCGTGGCCACCTTCACCGTCGCGCCCCGCGTGGACAGCTTCACCCCGGCCATCGGAACCGCCGGTGCCCAGGTGACCATCTTCGGAGCCAACTTCATCAGTGGCCAAACGATCGTCCGCTTCGGCGGCGTGC
>JAYTIO010000516.1:0-2426 GCA_043731805.1 Pedosphaera sp.
CCCTACCACGAACGGCGGCTGGAAGCCGCCGGCACGGGTCACACTTTCTTCGTCAGCGCCACGCCGAGCTTCAGCAACTTCTGCGCGTCGGCGTCCGACTTGGCCTCGGCGTAGATGCGGAGGATGGGTTCGGTGCCGGAGCCACGGAGCATGAGCCAGGAGCCGTCCTCGGCGCAGAACTTCACGCCGTCGTAGGACTTCACGTCCTTGAGCTTGGAGGTGAGGAGTTTCGCGGGCGGGTTGGCTTTGCAGAACTCCATGAGGGCGGCGCGTTTCTCCAGCGGGAAGTGCGTGTCAATGCGGCCGTAGCGGTGCGGGCCGTAGTCTTTCTCGAGCTGGCCCAGGAGCTTGGTCAGGGGCTTGCGCTCGGTGGCGAGCATTTCGAGGAGCATGAGGCCGGCGAGAATGCCGTCGCGCTCGGGGACGTGGCCGGGGAAGCCGATGCCGCCGCTCTCCTCGAAGCCGAGCATGACGCCGCCCTTAATCATCTCGGCGGCGATGTATTTGAAGCCCACGCCGGTCTCGACCAGTTCGAGGCCGAGCGCGGCGCACATCTTGTCCACCATGCTGGTGGTGGTGAGGGCTTTCACGACGCGACCCTTCTGGCCTTTGTTGACGGCGTAGTGGCGGAGGAGCAGGCAGATGAGCTGGTGCGTGGAGAGTGGGTTGCCGCGGCCATCCATGCCGCCGACGCGGTCGGCGTCGCCGTCGGTGACGAGGCAGAGGTCGTGCGGGTGCTTCGCGAGGTAGGCCATGCTGCGGCCGTAGTTCTTCGCGATGGGTTCGGGGTTGATGCCGCCGAAGAACGGGTCGTGCGCGGCGTTGAGGGTGGTGACTTTGCAAGTGGTGCCGGCCAGCAGATGGTCGAAGCAACCTGCGCCGACGCCGAAGAGCGCCTCGTGCGCGAACTTGAGCTTGGACTGGGCGATGAGTTTGAAGTCCACGAGCTTCTTGATCGCCGCGTAGTAGGGCGGGCAGATGTCCTTCACCTTGATGTGGCCGGACTTCACGGCGTCGGCGAAGGGCATGGCCTGGACCGGGGACTTGTCCAGCAGGGCCTCGACGCCGAGGCAAACCTCGGGTGGTGCGGAGCCGCCGAAGTGGGCCTTGAGTTTGAAGCCGTTGAAGATCGCGGGGTTGTGGCTGGCGGTGATCATCACGCCGCCGATGCCGCCCTGCTTCTTCACGGTCCAGGAGACGGCGGGCGTGGGCGTGGGGCGGTCGGTGAGGGTGACGAGGAAGCCGTTGGCCGCGAGAATCTCGGCGGTGCGCAGCGCGAACTGGTCGGAGAGGAAGCGGCGGTCGTAGCCGACGACGGCGTGGTTGGTGACGCCGGCGACGGAGTGGGCGTTCCAGTAGTCAGCGGTGGCTTGGGCGACGCGGCTGAGGTTTTCGAAGGTGAAGTCTTCCGCGATGACGGCGCGCCAGCCGTCGGTTCCGAATTTGATTTTGGCCATAAAGTTGGTGCGCAGAGTGAAGCATGGAGGGGCGGGGAGGGGCACGAAGAAATCCCGCGCTCGAGTCAGGAAGATGGGGGCAGAAAGATTTGATTTTTCTGACCTGAAGCTTTCTGAAGCTTTCGGGGCGAAGCTGGATTTGCAATTTCGAGACGGCAGGCGCTTACTCTGGACATGGCAACTGCAACTCTCTCCTGCCTCGAACGCCCCAAGCCCAAGCGGCGCTGGACTTACGCGGAGATGTCCGCCGAGTTGGCGGAGACCAATCTGCCGGTGGAGTTGTGGGATGGAGAAATCATCATGTCACCCGCGCCCAAACCCAGTCACCAAACCGTAGTCGCCCGCTTCTGGGCGGCGTTGTCGCAGCATGTCGAACCGCGTGCCTTGGGCCGGGTTTTCCTCTCGCCCGTGGATGTCGTGCTGGGGCCACGCCGCGTGGTGCAGCCGGATGTGCTGTTCATCGCCAGCGACCGCACCGGCATCATCGGCGACCACATCGCCGGGGCACCGGACCTCGCAGCGGAAGTCATCTCGCCGGGCAGTTGGCGGCGCGACCGCGTGGACAAGAAGGCGCTCTACGAGCAGGCCGGCGTGAAGGAGTATTGGATCCTCGACCCCGAGGCGCAGGCCATCGAGGTCTTCGCACTGGTGAAGGGCGCGTATCAACTGCACTGCCGGACGGCGGCAGTTGAATCAGCCCGCTCGAAGCTGCTGCCGGGCTTCAAGGTGTCGTTCAACGAGCTGGCGGTTTGAGCTGGAGGCCGCCGTCCAGCGCGCCGTGGTCGTCGTGGCCCAGTTCGCCCTTCTCTGTTTCCAAACTGGGCGGTTGACGCCGAACATTCTGCGCCTAACCTCTGCCGCTCGTCGCCGCCGACAATCCCGACGCTCCGGTTCCCGTGGAGTGCAGTTCCTCTCCCCCGTGCAGCAACTGGCTTCCGCCGGCGACCCTTTAGTTCATGCTGACCATTC
>JAYTIO010000517.1:0-9938 GCA_043731805.1 Pedosphaera sp.
CGTTCCCCGGAGGAAATCCTCCGCCTCTATCCCTATCTCGTGGCCGAAGACATCCGTGAAGCGCTGGCCTACGCGGCCTGGCGGGTCGAGGAGTTGGAAGTGCCCCTGGCCGCCGCGTGAAGCTCCTCGTGGACATGAATCTGTCGCCCGAGTGGGTGGCGTATCTGCGCGAGCGCGGCTTTGCCGCAATCCACTGGGCCACCGTTGGTGCTCACCACGCTCCCGATTCGGTGGTCATGCAATGGGCGCGCGACCACGAGCACATGGTTTTCACCCACGACTTGGACTTCGGTATTCTGCTGGCGCACAGCCGCGCGGGCCGTCCGAGCGTGATTCAAGTCCGGACGCAAGATGTCACCCCCGACCATCTCGGGCCGCTGGTCGTCACCGCCTTGCGAACCCATGCCGAAGCATTGAGCAATGGGGCTTTGCTCACGGTGGATGAAATGAAATCAAGGGTGCGCATCCTGCCTATCTGAGCGGCGGGCGGAGAGTCGCCGGACTAGCGGTGGGCTGGGCTCACGCTGCAGTCTGCTTCCGCCCCACGAAGTCCGCGCAGCGTTTCGAGCCGGGGAACATCTTGTGGGGGTTGCAGCGCGGCGCGGGGTCGAAGACGCGGCGGAGCATCTTCATCGCCTCCAGGTCGTCCGGCGTGAACTGCCGCGCCATCATGTCCGCCTTCTCCACGCCGATGCCGTGCTCGCCCGTCACGCTGCCGCCCAAGGCAACGCACTGCTCCAGAATCTCCTCGCCCGCCTCAAGCCCGAATAAAAGGTCGAGGCCATCCGCGCATTCACCGAGGCCGGCGACCGCGTCGCAATGGTCGGTGGCGGCGTGAATGACGCGCCGAGTCTAGCCGCTGCGCACGTCGGCGTGGCGATGGGTGCGCGTGGTTCCGACGCCGCGCTGGAGCAGGCGCAGGTCGTTCTCATGCACGACCGGTTGGAAAACTTCCTCGCCGCCTACCGTCTCAGCCAGCGCGCCCGCGCCGTCATCCGGCAGAACGTGGTCATCTCCCTCGGCACCGTCGTCGTGCTCGTTGGCTTCGCGCTGTTCGGCAAAGTCCCGCTCACCCTCGGCGTGCTCGGCCACGAGGGCAGCACCGTCATCGTCGTGCTGAACAGCCGGCGGCTCCTGCTGTGGCCGCGCGGGTAGCTGCGACAACCCGTCGCAGCCAGGTGGTGGCGACGCCTCGTCGCTCGCGCTAGTCGAGCCGAACGAGGCGTCTGAAAGACACGCGACGCGGCTTCGCAGCTACGGAGCCGCCCCAAACCCCGGCTTGCCTCCCGCGCCCGCGTCCCTACATTGCGACCATGCGTTTTCCGTTTGTCCTCGGGCTGGCTTGTTTCGGTGCGCTGGCTGCGTTCGCTCAGGCTCCGCGCCCCGCGCCGGGCGCGGTCGAGTTGCAGATCAAACTGGACCAGACCCTCGTGCTGCCGGGCGAGGTGATCGAGGTCGAGGTGGCGATGCGCAACTTGTCCGGCCGCCCGCTGGTCTTCAGCCCGAACGATGACTGGCTGAACCTGAACGTGTTCAGCATCACCAAGCAGACCGGCGAGGGCGACCGGGTGACGCAGTTCAAGCCTGCGCTGGTGAACGAGGCCTTCATCCTGGAGAACGCCAAGTCCATTAAGACCCGCGTCGAGCTTTCCAAACTCTTCGCCCTGCTACAGCCGGGCCGTTACAAACTCACTGCCTCGGCGGAATACAAGGGGATGACAGCTCCGGCGGCGGCCGAGCCGCAGGTCTTTCAAGTCACCTCGGGGGCGAGGCTGTGGGAGCAGGAGTTCGGGGTGCGGACCGGGGAGGGGGAAGCCGGGTTGGAGACGCGCAAATACGTGGTGCAACGGCTGACCAACCTCAAGGACCAGCGCCTCTACGCCACCGTCCTGGACGCGAGCGACGGCACCATCCTCCGCCAAATCCGCCTGGGCCGTTCCGCCGCCAGCGACAATCCGCAGGCGAAGCTCGACCGCCTGAGCTACCTGCACACCTTGCATCAGGCGGACTCGCGGCTCTTCACCCACACGGTCGTCAACCCGCTGGGCGACGTGCTGCGGCGCGAGACGTTTGAATCCCAGGGACCGCGCCCCGCGCTGCGGCTGGATGAGGAGGGGCGCGTGAGCGTGTTCAACGGCGTCCGCTATCCGCGCGCGGACGACCTCCCGCCCACCCCGGCCCCCCGGGCGCCGGCGGAGCCCTTGGCCACGCCGTAAGTTTCAGTCCCCGGAGCGCGGCTGTCCCCAGCCGCAGCCAGCCACCAACGCAAGGGCCGGGGCGAAGTGCTCCCCCTCGGCTGCGTCACCACCCTCGCCCCGGGAAGAAATCTTGCCTCGCCGCCGTGCCTGTGAAATTTTCGCGCCCACTTTTATGGCGCACGTCAAACTCCACATCCCCGGTCCGGTCGAGGTCAGCGAAAAAACCTTCAAGGCGCTCTGCTCGCCGATGATTGGCCATCGCGGCCAGGGCTTCAAAGACCTCGTCGCCAAGATGCAGCCGCAGCTCCAGACGCTGCTGGGCACGAAGCAGTTGGTCTATCTCGCCACCTCCAGCGCGTGGGGCGTGATGGAAGGCGCGCTGCGCAACCTCACGCAGAAGAAAGTCCTCTGCTGCATGAAGGGCGCGTTCTCCGACAAGTGGCTCGACGTCGCCAAGCGCTGCGGCAAGGACGCCGAGGGCCTCCAAGTCCCCTGGGGTTCGCCCATCCGCGCTGAGGCCATTGACGCCAAGCTCGCCACCGGCCAGTTCGACTCCCTCACGCTCATCCACAACGAGACCTCCACCGGCACCATGTCGCCGGTCGCGGAAATTGCCGCGCTCAAGGCCAAGTATCCCGACGTGATGTTCATCGTGGACGCCGTCAGCTCCATGACCGCCGTGCCGCTGAACTTCACCACGCTGGGCATTGACGTGCTGCTGGCCGGCACGCAGAAGGCCTTCGCGCTGCCGCCCGGTCTCTCGGTCTTCACCTGCTCGCCCGCCGCGCTGGCCAAGGCCGCGACGGCGAAGGACCGGGGTTACTACTTCGACTTCGTGGAGTTCGAGAAAAACGCCGCCGACAGCATGACCCCCAGCACGCCGAGCATCCCGCACATCTACGCGCTGGCGAGCAAGCTGGACGAGTTCTTCGCCGAGGGTCTCGAGGCCCGTTACGCCCGCCACACGCAGACGAACCAGATGACGCGCGACTGGGCGACGAAGCACGGCTTCACGCTCTTCCCCGAGGCTGGCTTCGAGTCCATCACCCTCTGTTGTGTGAACAACGGTGCGAAGCCCGGCGGGCGCGTCGTGGACGCCGCCAAGCTCCAGAAGCTCGTGAAGGAACAGGGCTTCCTCATCGATGGCGGCTACGGGAAAATCAAGGGCACCACCTTCCGCCTCTCGAACATGGGCGACGAAACGCCCGCCACGATGAACCAACTCTACGCCGTGCTGGACAACGCGATGGCGAAGCTCTGAGCCGAATCCTCAAAGTGTTTTGAGGTATTCGAGCAAGGCCCAGCGGTTCTCCTCCGTCGCAATTCGAGACCAGAAGTCGTGGCCTTGATTGCCGCACCCGGGCCGCTGGGTGTTGAACCAGTCGCGGTCGGCCCCGTGTTGGCGAAGGCGCTCCGCTTCATCGCAGGTCGGTCCCCGAGCAGCTTCCAACTGTAGTCGTTGGCCCACTTTCTCAAGGTCCAGCCTGCGGGCCGCATGCACGTTGAAGACCCTGGGCCGGTCGGAAACGGGCCCGAGCAGGTGGTATAAGGTCGGCACGCTGCCGTTGTGCAAGTAGGGGAAATTGGCCCACACGCCGGTCAACGGAGTCGCGGCGTAGCCTTTGCTCTGGCTCAGTTGCCCCTGCGCCGCCAGCGGGCTTGCCGTGAACGCCGCGATGAATCCGGCGTTGACCAATCTCATGCGAGCCGGATCAGTGCCGACATCGGAGTGAAGCCCGGTCCATTGGACGTTGCCTAACCCATCGTAGGTTCCGTGGCAGATGGCGCAGCCCAGCTTGTCCGATTCGAACAGAACCTTGCCCTTGGCTGCCAGTTTGGCATCCACCGCGTAGGGGTAACGCGGCGGGCGCAGGTATTGGATGACGTTCGTAAAATCTGACTGGATGGTCGGCACCACTGAGGCGGCCAGTTTGTCGAAGGATTGGTCCAGCGCCAGTTCCATGGAGGAAGCCATAAGCGGGAAAGCACCACGGAAGCTGCCGTCGCAATACCAGCGCTGAAAGGGCATCTTGGCCGCCGCATGCCAGAGGGGCGGGGTCTTGACGTCGCCCCGTCCCACTTCCTCGGCGGCCGGCATTGCCCCGTCGTGTCCCCGCATGTGCATCTCGATGTGTGAAGCGGGGAATGCGGTGGAACGCCCGCGCGTCAGCGGGTCAAAAGCCTCGTGATGATGGTGGTGGAGAATGTCGTGGACGTTCTTCGCCGTGGATCGGTCGTGCGCACTCACGTTGCTGGGGGCGAACAGCTTGAGATCCGTCACCTGAATCGCGCCCCTGCCCAGTATCATTTCATCCAACGCCTTGTTGCCGGCCCCGAGATAAGCGACGCCATCAATCTCCGCCATGTGGCAGGCGAGGCAATTGACCGTCCAGCTCAACGGCCGATCGCGGGCCGGATTCGGGGCCATGCCGAATACTGGTGCGAGTTTGTTTTGCGGCCACAGCACCAGCCCGACGCCGTCTCGGAGGATGCCATCAATGGCCAGCGCGGACCCTGGAACCGACCGAGCGGCACTGATGAAGGTCTGGGGAATCCACGCCGAGCTGTCGTAGCCCTCATACACGAATCTGGCCAAAGCGCGCAGGCGTTCCGGCTCGGGGCGTGTGTCCCGTGGGTCCCAGCGGTAACCGACGCCGGCCACGTCGCGGGGGAAGTTTTCCAGCAGCGTCTGGCGCGCGGCCGCACTGGTGGGAACCTTCGGTTCCGCCGCAGCGGCGACAGCCAACAACTGGAGCGTGGTTAGAATGACGAGGCTGATGGGATGGTATGTTTTCATGCCTTGCACCTGCACATAATAATAAGAAGCAGCAGGAAGCCGATCAGAAATAAGATGCCCATGAACATCAGTATCACTCCGATCGCTGACAAGCATCCCCCTGCCGCGCTAACTGCGGGCTTGAGAAGAAGTGGCTCCGGCTTGATCTCCAGCAACTTGACCGGCTCGTGTCTGAAGGCAATCAACTCATGGCCACAGCGGTCGCAGGCGCTACCTGCGTCGGGAGAAAGCTTGTGTCCGCAGGCTGGGCAGAAAGCCATTTCACTCCCAGTGGGGTGGGGTGCTTCCGCCACGGTTGGCGGAGGAAGTGGTGGCGGCCTAGTTGGCGAAGTTTCCGAAGTTGCTAGTCGTTCCTGACTCAGGCCAGCAATGGACACCACGGGCATCCAATCTTCCGGCGGAGCACGCCGTATCTGCGAGATGCCTTCGCCGATGTCTCCGGTGGCAAGTGTGTCGGCGGCTAGCTCACCGGCCTTGAGCTTGGCCTTGAGCTCGTCGATCTCGAACGGTCCGGTGATGGCCTGATCTTCGGGATCTTTCACGTAGTATCTCATATGCTTGTGGTGCTATCGCGGTGAAGCGGGTCGGCGTTCGTTATTTCCCCAGGTTGCAGTTCGCGGTGAGCAGGCCCGTCAGGCAGGCGCCGATGAGGATGCCGAAACCAAACCCCCGTTCGGCCGGGTCGCGCATCAGGCGCGTCGCGAATGCAACCATAGCAATGCAGTGGATTACGCTGCCGAGAACGAGCATCCCACTGCTTGATTTGTAGCCACCTCCAAAGGTGAAGCAAATGGCACACACGAAAACAAACGAGAGGAAATGCATCAAAATACCACCCGGCACCAGAACAAGCAGGACAACCAAGCGGTGCGGAGCGGTCGACCGATTTTCGACTCGGGCCATGTGTTCAGCACACTTGCGACACAGCGTTTCATCGGGCATCACGCTTGCGGCACACTTGGGACAGAAGGTTTCCCCATGGAAAACAGCACGACTGGGATTCTGGCTAAGACCGGAGCTGGTGGGTATTCGGGGCGGGCCAGAACCAGGCATCGGCGGGTTCCTACCGATGCCCGGCAATTGATGCACACAAAGCCAGCCAGCGGCGGGTGATGGTGCCACGTTTCCCGATTCCCCTCTGGGGTCCGCCGTCGCCAGCGCATCACCGGAGAGCTCGCCGGCTTTCAACTTGGCCTCGATTTCCGAGACGTTGTAGGGACCGAACAATGCTGGACTGTCCGGGGATCTCACGAAGTATCTCATAAAACCGTATTCTTTTGCTGTGCCGATGCTTGCGGCGGTTATCCGACCGTTCGTCATCGGGCGACGTTCCGGCTAACAACACCGAACTGACACGTTGACGACGCGGGACAGCGTGCTCCTGCGTGAGCGTTCGCACCAATCGCTTAAACCGGGATCTCCATCACGCATCCCGATGCGAATTGGATCACGTCTCGCCTCTCGACTGCGACCGCGCAGCCCGGAAGTGAAACCCAACAAGCCACAGCAGGACGAACACGCAGGCGAACTGAGTAGCGTTCAGTTGAAGGCCGGGAGTCTCCCTCGGCTTCAGGAAGTCCACTCCGAATCGGAACGCGAGATAGCCCGCCAGATATAGCCGGAATAGCATCCCTGCCGACAAGGTTCGGCGTGCGGCAAAGCGATGCACCGCCACGGCAAGGACGATCACATAAATCGCCTCATACAATTGAGTCGGATGACGAGGCATCCCGTCTCCGTAATCCACCGCCCAAGGCAAACTGCTGGCGTCACCGTGAGTTTGATCCTCAAGCCCGGTCACGAAACAACCAATGCGGCCAATGGCCGTCCCCACCGCGAGTGGATACACGAAAAATTCCCCGGTCTGGGTTCGGAGTTGGAGCTTGTGCTTGGTGAACTCGATGCCCACCCAGCCGCCGAGGATTGCGCCCACGGCGCTCTTGCCACCGACGATCAGCCGCACCCAAGAGTCGGCGGTCCCGAAGCGGTGCACGTTCGTCACCAGCACGAGGAGTTTCGAACCCAGCCACGCCCCGAACATGCAGCCGCAAATCAGCCAAAGGATCGTCTCCGGCGGAAACGGTGCCCGCCCTGATCGGCGGCGGATATGGAAATATAGGATGACCGCGCAAGCATAGGCGATCGCCTCAAAGACGACGTGAGGGTTCAGTGCGGCTTGAAGGTTCATGCCATCAGAATTTCCGGCGTTGACCGAACCTAGCAACGCCGCGCGCACAGCTCCAACTGAATTCCCGGCACGAGGAGGACCAAGCTGCGCGCCGCTGCAAGGCTGGCTGCCGTCACTTTTTGAGTGTCTTCAAAAACGCATAAAAATCCGCCAGCTCCTCGTCCTTCAAGCCCGCCAGCAGGCCCGCCGGCATCAACGAAGTGCGCGCGGGCGTTATGGAAACCACCTCGTCGCCGGTGAAGCGCACGGTTGTGTCCGGGCCGGTCTGGACCAGCTTCGCGGTCGGTGACTCGTAGATGATGAGGCCCACGTGGGTTGCGCCGCTCTTCAAGGTAAACAGCTTCGCCTGCCACGTCGGCGAGATGTCGCGGTTCGGGTCGAGGATGGCCGTGAAGAGGTCGTCGCGGCTCAGGCGCGCGGCCACACCGGTCAGGTCGGGGCCGACGCGCGAGGTGCCGCCGTGGCAACGCAGGCACATGCGTTCGGTGTAGATGCGCTCGCCGCGCGGCGCGTTGCCCGCGTCCCAATTCACCGCTGCCAGCCGCTTCGCCCACGCGCCGAGGTCTTCGTCGGTGGTGGCGAGTTCCTTCGCGGCGGCGGGATGCGTCTGGGTGAACCACTCGAACCACGGCGCGTAGCTCCGCAGCAAGTCCGCGCCCTCGGTCACGGGGAAATTCGCTTTGCTCCACACTCCCAGCAGGCTCGCCAGCGCGCCGCGTGCCGATTGCTCCTTCGGCGTCTGGCAGAGGCGGCGCAGCGCGGTGAGCGCGGCGGCGAGTTCCTTCGGTTCGCCTGCGCCGCCGAGTTGCGTCAGGGCGCGGGCGGCGCGCTCGACGGCGGCGGGTTGGAAAGAGCCGAGCGTGGCCACGAAGCGCGCGCGGTCCTCGGGCTGCGGGCTGCGGGCGAGCGCGCTGGCGAGGGCGTCGTGCAACGCGGGTTGGGTCCAAGCGCCGCGCAGGGCGGGGAAGAGTTCGGCGTCTGGCAAGGGCGCGAGCAGTTCGACGAACTCCATGCTCCACGGGCCTTGCACGCGGCCCAGCAAGGCGCGGGCGGCAGCGGGACGCTCGGCGTAGAGCAGCTTCGCGGCGAAGAGCGCGTGGTCGGCGAGGTTGAAGTTCGGCGCGGCGAGCAACGCGGACGCGAGCGCGGGGTCTCGGTCCAGCAGGCGGCTGAACATATCGCCCACGCGGACGGGCCAGAAGCGGCTCGGCTCTTTCTTGTCCGCGTTCATCTTGTGGTGGAGCCCGGCGACGGCGTAGGCGAGGCGCGCGGTGGTGTCCGGCGTGCGCGGCGAGGGCAGGCGTGCGGCGACCATCAGGAAGTGGATGTCGTCCTCCACTGGACTTGTATCCGTGAGCTTCGCCGCGACGTGCGCGAGCAGGCCCGGCGCGTCGGCGGAGAGCATTCCGAGCAGACGACCCAACTCGCGGTCGAGGTCGGCATCGCCGGTAGGGAAGGCGGGCGCGAGGCGGGTGATGACTTCGCTGCGGAGGGCGGCGGGGACTTCCTCGGTGCGCGCGGCGGCGAACCCGTCGTAGGTGTCGGGCTTGTCCTGCACGAGCTTCACGTCGCCGAGGCCGAGCTGGAGCAGACGCACGGCGTCGAGCTGCGTGACCGGGTCGCGCGACGTGGCGGCGACGAAGGCGGCGTTGTGGAAGTAGTGGGCTTGCCAGTTCAGGTCGTCGGCGCGTTCGGGGCCGTGAATGGCGAGCAGGCCAAGGCGTTGGCGGCCAGTGAGTCGGGCGGGGACGGGAGTGGTGGTGAAGGGCGTGCGGCCCGCTCCGCGTGCGGTGAGCACAGTGGCGGCGCGCACGCGCCGGTCGTCGGAGTTCAAGCCACGAAACCAGTCGGGCGTAGGTGCCGACGTGAGGAGGCTCTGATTTAATTCCGAATTCCGAATTCCGAATTCCGAATTTGAAATGAGCGCCTCCCACGCGGCGCGGGCGATGCGCGGGTCGTTCTGTCGGGTGAGCTCGGCGAGCAGTGCGGCGGCGGCCGGGATTTCCGAACTGCGCGGCAGGGCCCACGCGATGCGGGCGATGAGTTCAGGCTCGCTGCTGCGCGTGAGCGCGCGGGCGCTCTCGGGGCGGAGGCCGGCGAAGAGTTCGACGAGCACCTCCACGGCGCGGATGCGTTCGAGGAGCGGGAGCTTGGGGTTGAGTGCGGCTTGCTCGAAGGTGCGGGAGCCAAGTTCTTTCGCCAGTGGCACCCACTTGGCGCGCGACCAACTGGAGAGCGGTTGCGGGGCGGAGAGGACGGCGCGGAGAGGCAGTGCCGGCGACTTGTAGTCGCCGCTCTTCGCGCTGTTGGTGGCCACGGACGGCGATTGCAAATCGCCGGCACGGTAGTGGATGCGGAAGACGCTGCCGATGGTGCCGCGTCCGCCGATGGCCACGAACACGTCGCCGTTCGGAGCGACGGCGGCGTCCACGGGGGCAAAGCCGTTTTCGCCGGTGCCTTCGAGGAAGGTTTCCAACGTCGTGCTGAAGGAAGAGCCATCACGCATGAGCGGGCAGTAGTAGATGCGGCCCATCGTCCAGCAGACCGCGAAGACACCGTTGCGATAGTGCTCGGGGAACGCGTGGTGGCGATAGACGAAGACGCCGGTGGGCGAGCCGCGCCCCACGGTCCAGAGCCGTGGCGTGTTGTCGGGCCAGGCCTCGGGACGGCTCCAGGCGTGTTGCCAGCCGTGCAAGACCCAGCCGTGATGCGCGCCGGTGGCGATGTCGAAGATACGCGTGCCGGCATACCACGG
>JAYTIO010000518.1:0-1708 GCA_043731805.1 Pedosphaera sp.
CGCTGCGGCTGGACGGATGGCGTTATGGTTGAATGACACGCCGCGCTGAAAGGAACGCTGCCATGTTGATGCGAAACTTGCGTTGGTCGTTGATGGTGCTCGCGGCCCTGGTCCTGACGGCTGATCGTGCCTGGGCGCTGGGCTTTATCCTAGATCATCGCGGCTGAAGTAGCGTGGCGGATTGTGCCGATGTCTTCTTTGCCACTCATGACAAGGAGACAAAGATGGTCACGGATGACCTCGACACACGTCAACTGATTCTTTCTGAAAATCAACGTCGCATTCTGCAGTCTTTGGTCCGTCGCACGCTCTGTCCTCAGGCTGTCGCACTTCGGGCGAAGGTGGTGCTGGCAGCCGATGAAGGTCAAGGCATGGCCCGGATCGGCCGGAGCCTGGAGTGCTCTCGGGAACTGGCCCGGCGTTGGCGGGACCGCTTCGCCGCCGCCCAGGCCAGTTGGGGCGCGTCCGCCGACCAGTGGGATGCCGACACACTCACCGATAAGATCGTGGAACTGCTGGAGGACCGGGAACGCTCCGGTGCCCCGGCGAAGTTCACGCCCCAGCAGCTTTGCCAGATCGTCGCCCTGGCCTGCGAGAAACGACCGGAGGAATGTGGCAGGCCCGTCTCGCACTGGACGGCGCGGGAACTGGCCGACGAGGCCAGGCAACGGCAGATCGTCCCGAGCATCTCGCCCCGGCACGTGGGGCGTTTCCTGAAAAAACGGATCTCCGCCCGCACAGAATGCGTTACTGGTTGAACAGTCCCGACAAGAAGGTCAATCCCAAAGAATTTGAGAAGCGATCGGCGGCGGTTTGCCAGACCTACGCCACCGCCCCGGAACTGCACCGGCAGGGAACGCACGTCGTCAGCACCGATGAGAAGACCGGGATGCAGGCCCTGGAACGGGCGGCGGCGACATTGCCGATGAAGCCCGGACTCATCGAGCGTCAGGAGGCCGATTACATCCGCCATGGCACGCAGGTGCTCACCGCCAACTTCGAGGTGGCGACGGGCAAAGTGATCTGCCCGACGATCGGCGACACCCGCAACGAACAGGACTTCGCGGCCCATATCGCCCGGACGGTGGCCAGCGACCCGCAGGCGCCTTGGGTCTTCGTCGTCGACCAACTCAACACGCACCAATCCGAGGCGTTGGTGCGCCTGATGGCGACGCTGTGCGGGATCACGTCGTGCCTGGGCGTCAAGGGCAAGAGTGGAATCCTGGAGTCGATGCCAACCCGCCGCGCGTTCCTTGAGGATTCAAGCCACCGCATTCACTTCGTCTACACGCCCAGGCACGCCTCCTGGCTGAACCAGGTGGAAATCTGGTTCAGCATCCTCGCCCGGCGACTGCTGAAACGGGGGAGTTTTACCTCGACGGTCAACCTGCGGGAAAAGCTTCTGGCATTCATCGAGTACTTCAACAAGACGATGGCCAAGGCTTTCCGCTGGACTTACAAGGGAAAGCCCCTCACCATCTAACCAACCGCGACGGCATTTCAGCCGCGATGATCTAGTAAGTCCAATTCCGCCTTGAAGGCCGCGTGAAACGCAGCGGTAACATGCGCATCTTCAAGCTCACCGCTCTTGATCGTTATCGTGTTCGCTATGCAATCGTCCTTGCATTTCCCGAGCTTGGTGACCGTCTTGCAGCGACCTACGACGTCAAGGACTTGAGCCAAATTCATTGACAGCCATTCCCTATCC
>JAYTIO010000519.1:0-4978 GCA_043731805.1 Pedosphaera sp.
TGTTTACCCACCTCCCGTTGCCGAAGTCCGACATGACGATTCAGCAGTTTCGAGAATACTGCCTAGGGCTCGGGGTGAAATTCGACTACGAGTGCGTCGGGTTTTAGTCACGGTGCCGTAGCCGAATTGCTTATGAATTCCAATCGACTGCCAATCATTTCCCGCCGCCAGATGCTTCAGCGCACCGCTGCCGGCTTCGGCATGGTGGGCTTGTCGGGCTTGCTCGGCCCGCGCGCCTTCGCCGATGGCACGTCGCGGCAGACGCATTTCGCGCCCAAGGCCAAGCGAGTCATTTTCCTGTTCCTCAACGGCGGGCCGTCGCATGTGGATACGTTCGACCCGAAGCCGGCGCTCAAGACGAACGAGGGGAAGCAGCCGACTGGCTCGCTCTACAAGAACTACAAGGGCACCGGCTTCGTGCCGTCGCCGCTGAACTTCTCGAAGCATGGCCGCAGCGGTATCGAGGTGAGCGAGTCGCTGCCGCACCTGGCCAGCGTGATTGACGACTGCTGTGTCATCCGCTCGATGAAGACCGACGTGCCGAATCACGAGCCGGGGCTGCTGATGATGAACACCGGCAACCTTCAACCCATCCGCCCGTCGCTCGGTTCGTGGGCGCTCTACGGGCTGGGCACGGAGAACGCGAACTTGCCCGGCTACGTCGTCTTGCGGCCCTCGACCAAAATCGTCGTGGGCCCGGCTTTGTGGAGCAACAGCTTCCTGCCCGCCGAATTTCAGGCGACCAGCGTGGTCACGGCGGATATGCAGGTGGACAAGCTGGTGGCCAACATCAAGAACTCAAAGCTCTCGCCGACGGAACAGCGCGAGCAGCTCGACCTGCTCGGCACCTTGAACAAGCTGCACATGAAAGCGCGCGGCAACGACGGCGAGCTCGACGGGCAAATCAAGGCCATGGAGACGGCGTTCGCGATGCAGAAGCGAGCGATGCAGACCTTCGACATTTCGCGCGAGCCGGCTTACGTGCGCGAGATGTATGGCGAGACAGCGTTCGCGCGGTCGTGCCTGCTGGCGCGGCGGTTGGTCGAGGACGGTGTGCGCTTCGTCTCGATTTACTACACCAGCAACGGTAGCAACCAGCCGTGGGACACGCACTCAAACC
This sequence comes from Pedosphaera sp., assembly GCA_043731805.1. GTDB lineage: Bacteria > Verrucomicrobiota > Verrucomicrobiia > Limisphaerales > SXTU01 > SXTU01. Next base: position 1,121 of record JAYTIO010000519.1, read on the forward strand.
ACGACGACGGCCACAAAAAGCTCTGCGTGGACGCGGACAAGGCCGCCGCCGCGCTCATCCGCGATCTGAAGAGCAGGGGAATGCTCGACGACACCTTGGTTCTCTTCGGCGGCGAGTTCGGTCGCACTCCCTACGCGCAAGTGCAGGAGAAAGCCAAGCACGGGCGCGACCATCATCACACGGCATTCTCTTACTTGCTCGCGGGCGGCGGCGTGAAGGGCGGGATGACTTACGGCACGAGCGACGAGTTCGGCATGCACGCGCAGGAGGACCCCGTCCACGTTCACGACCTGCACGCGACGATTCTGCATCTGCTCGGCCTCGACCACGAGCGCCTGACCTATCGCTACTCGGGCCGGGATTTCCGGCTGACGGATGTATCTGGGAACGTGGTGCGAGCCATCGTGGCGTGAGCCCAAGCCGCGTTGAGCGGTTGCGTGGAGGGAAGAATTTTGATGCAGCCACAGCCGTGCTGCGTCAGGTTTCGCGCCATGCCAAACTTGATTCTCCGTCCCGACTGGCACCTGCCGGAAAGCCGCGTCACGCCAGAGCGTGCTTACCGCAACCGCCGGAAGTTTCTCCGTGAGCTGGGCTTCGCCGGCGGCGGTTTGGTCGCCGCCAGCCTGTTGCAACGGGATGCTCAGACCGCTGAAGCGAAGAGGCTTTACCCCGCCCAACGCAACATCGCCTTCAGCCCAGACTTGCCGTTATCCAAGGAGAAGGTCTTCACCACCTACAACAACTTTTACGAGTTCAGCACGGACAAGGAAGCGGTGCATGAGCGCGTGGACAAGTTCGTTACCGCGCCGTGGCCGGTGAAGATTCACGGCCTGTGCGAGCAGCCCCTGACGCTGGACGCGCGGGAGCTGGCGGCGGAGTTCGGGCTGGAGGAGCGCGTCTATCGCTTCCGGTGCGTCGAGGCGTGGAGCGCGGTCGTGCCGTGGACGGGCTTCGAGTTACGCAAGTTGCTGGAGCAGGTGCAGCCCAAGGCGGGTGCGAAGTTCGTTAAGTTCGTCACTGCTGCGCGGCCTGACCAGATGCCCGGCATCAACCGCCTGCGTGGCTACCCGTGGCCTTACACCGAGGGCCTGCGCATCGAAGAGGCCATGCATCCGCTGGCGATGCTCGTCACGGGCGTGTATGGGAAACCGCTCCCGAAGCAGAACGGCGCGCCCATCCGCCTTGTCGTGCCGTGGAAATACGGGTTCAAGAGTGGCAAGTCGCTGGTGGAAATCGAACTGGTGGACAAGCAGCCCAAGACGCTCTGGGAAACGCTTTCGCCGGAGGAATATCCCTTCGAGGCGAACGTGGATCCGGCCGTGCCGCACGCGCGCTGGTCGCAGGCGAGCGAGCGCATGGTGGACTCCGGGGACCGCATTCGCACGCTGGCACTCAACGGCTACGCGGCGCAGGTGGGCGGACTTTACAAGAAGTGAGACAGGCGAGACCCGCTGTCCTGCGGGTCAGTTCTCCCGAATCTTCCCTTCCTTGATGAGCTTCCGAAGCTTCGGGACGATGACGATGCTACAGTAGCCGTTCCGGGTGGCGTTCAGGTTGAAGTAGTTCTGGTGGTAATCTTCCGCCGCGTAGAAGTTCTTCAGCGCGGCAACCTCCGTCACGATGGGGTCTTTCCAGCCGGGCTGCGCCTTCTTCTTCGCCTCCTCGGCAGCCAGCTTCTGGGCGTCATTTGTGTAGAAGATGCACGAGCGATACTGCGGGCCGGCGTCCGCGCCCTGACGGTTCAAGGTGGTCGGGTCGTGCGCGGCGAAGAAGACTTCCAGCACCGTTGCGAGCGCGACCTTGGCGGGGTCGAACTCGACTTGGATGACCTCGGCGTGGCCGGTGGTCTTGGTGCAAATCTGCTCGTAAGTCGGGTTGGCCACGTGGCCGCCAGAGTAGCCGGACACGACCTTCTTCACGCCGTTGACGCGCTGGAGCACGGCCTCGGTGCACCAGAAGCAACCGCCGCCGATGACGACTTTCTCGGTGGCGGCCTTTGGGTCGGAGGCGGGCTTGGCGGCATCCTTGGGTGGGGCTTTGGGCGTGGGGGAGTCGGCGGCGTGCATGGTGGTGGCGAGCGCGGGGAGCGCGACGAGGAGCGGAACGAATTGGCGGCGGTTCATGGTTGAGGCGCGACGCACAGGGCGCGCGCGGTGGTATGGACGTAACAGCGGAGGAAACCTTACATTCGGACCGACTGGCGGCGAGCAGGAATTCCGCAGACGGCAGGGTGGTCAGCGCTTCGCCAGCGCCGTTTCGATGGTCTTGGCCACCTGCTTGGCGAGGAACTCGGAGCCTTCCCTCTTGAAGTGGACGTTGGCGGGGAGCTGCACGTCCACGAGCTTGGGCAACGTGTAGGAGTAGAGGTCGTTGATGGGGACCTGTAGTTCATCCATGACCTTCTTCGCGGCCGCGTTGTAGGCCTGCACGTCGCTGTCCTTGCGCGGCGGGGTGAGGTGGGCGTCGGGCACGGGGGTGGTGGCGCACCAGATGAGCTTGGCGCTGGTGGCCTTCAACTGCTTAACCAACTCGCGGAGGTTCTTCTCATAGTCTTCGAGGCTGACCTGTGCCTTGCCGGTGTCCATGGATTTGAGGTCGTGCAGGCCCCAGTTGAAGTGGATGACGTCCCACTTGTTCGTGCCGATCCACTTGGCGAGCTTCGCGGTGCCGTTCGGGGTCGGACCGCCATTCTCGGGGATGCGGTGGACGTTGGCCTTGCCCTTGAGCAGGTCACGCACGGGCACGGTGTAGCCGATGGAGATGGAGTCGCCGATGAGCAGCACGCGCGGCAGGCCGGGCTGGTCGGTGACCGGCTCCATCGCGGGGTCTTTCTTGGCCGCCTTCGGGGTGGGCTTGGGCTTGGGCACGTCCTGGGGCTTGGCAGTCTGGGACACGGCGGAATCGTGGCTGCCAATGAGCAGCGTGGCGAGGGCAAGGGCGAGGCGAAGTTTCATTTGGCGACAGGTCGGTCCGACGGCGCGGAGCGTGGCAAACGAGCCAGCGGGACGCTAGCGTTCCTTTGCTGCCGGTGAGTCGCGGGGGAAGTGCAACCAAGTTCAATGGCCCACGCCCCGGCGGCGTCAACTAACGCGATGCAACTGCCCCGACTCAACGTGCTCCTGACGCGCTGCCTCCTGATGGCCGCGTTGCTGGCGGGTGCGGGAGTGTTTGCCGCCGAGCCGCTGCACCTGCAAGTGGACAAGATCATCGTCGCGAAGGCCGCGAAGCAGCCGCTCGCCGCACCGGCGGACGACGCGGAGTTCCTGCGGCGCGCGTGGTTTGACTTCAACGGCGGCAGCCCCGGCGCGGAGGAGACGAAGAAATTTCTCGCGGACAAAGCCCCCGACAAGCGGGCCAAGTTGATTGCACAACTCACCACCGCGCCGCGGTTCGCCGAACAACTGGCCGAGGCCTTCCACATTCAGCTCATGGAGCGCAACGGTGACAACGCCGAGTGGCGCGACTATCTCGCCGAGTCCTTCCGCGCGAACAAGCCGTGGGACCAGATGACGCGCGAGATTCTCAGCCCGGACTTCAAGGACGAGAAGCTGCGCGGCGCGGGCTACTTCATCACGCGCCGGCTCGACAAGGTCGGTCAGCAGGACACGGATTATCCCGGCCTCACGCGCGATGCGGGCCGGCTCTTCCTCGGCGTGGACCTCCAGTGCTGCCAGTGCCACAAGCACCTCACGGTGAAAGATTACAAGCAGGTGGATTTCAACGGCCTCTTCGTCACGTTCCAGAACACGAAGCTCCTGCCCGCCGCCGGCGAATACAAGACGCCGTGGGTGCAGGAGGCGCTGATGACCAACAAGTATGAGTTCATCTCCGTCCTCAGCAGCGTGAAGGGCGCGACCG
>JAYTIO010000520.1:0-31413 GCA_043731805.1 Pedosphaera sp.
CGTCAGGAACACGCTGAGGTTTTGATCGTGCTCCTTCAGCATGGCGGCGAGGCGGGCGAGGTTCACGGCCTTGCTGCGGCGCACCATGTCGCTGACGAGCGTGGCGGCGACGTTCACGCTGTTGAGGACGTTGCCGACGTTGTGCAGGACGCCGGTGGCGACCTCCGCCATGCCGGCGGCGCGCGAGGCTTCGATGAGTTCCCGGCTCTTGAGTTGCAACTCTTCCTCCGCTCGCTTGAGCGCCGTGATGTCGCGCGAGATGCCGATGATGCCGGCGATCTGGCCGATGCGGTCGTAGATGGGCACCTTCGTCACCGAGGCCCAAATCGGATCGCCGTCGGGGCCGACCTGCTTTTCCACCTTGGCAATGATGGCCTCGCCCGTGGCCATGATGTGCTCCTCGTCGTGGATGAATTGCCGCGCCAGCTCCGGCGGATGGAAGTCGAAGTCCGTCTTGCCGATGACCTGGTCCGGCGAGGTCATGCCCACGCGCTTGACGAGCGCCTGGCCGACTTTGATGAAACGCGACTGGGCGTTCTTGAAGTAGATGCGGTCCGGGATGCTGTCGAGCAACGCTTGGAGCAGGTCGCTGGAGTTCTGTAGCTCCTCCTCCGCGCGCTTGAGGGCGGTGATGTCCTTGCTGACGCCGAAGGTGCCGATGATGTTGCCCGCCGGGTTGCGCCACGGGAGCTTGGAGGTGAGCACCCACGCGGCACGCCCGTCGGGCAGCGTCTCCTTCTCCACTTTGCCGAGGATGGGCTGGCCGGTGCGGATGACTTCCTGTTCGTCCGCGAAGGCCCGCATCCCGTGCTCCTCGCTGAACAGGTCGAGGTCGCTCTTGCCCACCAGCTCGTTCGGGTCGGCATAGCCCACGCGCTGCGCAAGCGAGATGCTGGCGCGCACGAAGCGCGATTCGAGGTCCTTGAAATACACCGCGTCCGGCACGCTGTGGAGGAACATGTCCATCAGCGCCCGCTCGAACTGCGCCTCCTGCTCGAAGCCGGACTTCGCCGCCGTCTCCGCCGCGAACCGGTCGCGGTTCAACGTCGCTGTCGAGGCCCGCGCGGCGCGCAACTCGCGATGCAATGCCGCCTTCGCGGCCAGCGTGCGGAGCAGATGGAGCGCCTCATCCGCCGCGAACGGCTGCCGCAGCAGCACCACGCGGTCCGACGCACCGAACCGTGACTGCAGGCTCTCGGTGAGGGCGGGGCCCTCGGCGGTCGGGCAAAGCACCAGTTGCACATCGCCGTCCTCCTCGGCCAGTTGCGCGGCCACTTCGATTGCCGTGAAGGCCGCGACGGAGGGGAGTGCTAGGAAGGCCACGGCGTAAGGCCGTTCGGAGGCCCGTTCCAGCCGGGTAATACTCAACGCCTCGCCGAGCCGCGTGGGCGACAGGGACAAGGGAGCGCCACCGGCCGCGCCGGCGACGGCCGCGCGCAAGACCTCGTGCAAGGCCCCGGAGTCATCCACCGATAGAATACGCGCCTGTTTGCCGTCGCTCTTCATGCAGAAAACCGCGCCCGCGCCGTGGCGTTGCACGCCAAACACGCGGGCTGAATTCGCACGGACTCTAGGCCGAGGCCGCCGCGCGGTGAAAGGTCAAAGTTTGCGCGCTGCCCGGCCCGCCCATCTCACCGCACCAGTTGCGACCAGTTCGTCAGCCCCAGCACTGGCAGGGCGAACTCAAAGGCCCGCTCCCACTCCGGCGTGCTGGCGGCGCGGAAGACTTCGTAAATCTTCCGAGGCCGACCCGGCGTGGCGATGGAGTCCGGCTGGCGCGTCCAGAGGCCCAGGTTCAAGCCCCCTTCGCGCCCGTGGTCCACGTGCCGGTGGAGGATGAAGGCGTCAATGCCCCCGAGCGCTTCCACCCGCTTCCACGCGTAGCAATACGCCGCCGCCTGCCACAGCTCGCCGTCCGGTTTTTCGGGGCAGTTGAACCCTTGCTCGGAGAGAATGATGCGGCGCGGCTGGCCGTGATAGAGCAGCTCCGGCCGGCGGAAGTAAGCGTCGAGCACGGCGAGATTCTTAAACGTAATCTTCGGCGTGTCCTCGCGGTCGGTCGGCTGCTTGTCCAGCCAGGTGCGTGGCTCGAAGAGATTTTCCGGGTAGGGGTGAAACGCGAGGTGCCAGTCGAAATCCCCGCCCGCCTGCGCGAGTTGGTTGAAGTCGTCAAGCAAGCCCTTCCCCGCGCACGAGCGCTGCGGGCCGCTGCGCATCACGCGGTCCCAGTAGTGCGTGAGCGAGAGATAGACGCGGGCGTGGGCGGAGGCTTGGCGGACGGCGGTGTGCACGATGCGCACGGTGCGGTGGTAGTCGGCCACGACCTCGGCGCGCGTGGCCGGGCCGAGGTTATACCACTCCCAATGCGCGTTGACCTCGTTGCCGACGACGTAGCCCCAGACGCGGCCATTCGCGGTGTTCGTGCCGGAGTAACGGTCGGCCAGAAACTCCATCGCTGCCTTGAAGTGGCGCCGGCCGTCGGGCGTAACGGTGTTGAAGGCCGTGAGCCGGTTCGGCGGGGCGGGGTCGCAACGCGGGTGCCGCAGCACCGCGTCCAGCGGCGCGTTGCCGAGGTAGTGGAGCAGGATGAAATTCACGACCACGCCCGCCTCGGAGAGGCGCTTCACCGGCAGCGAGTCGAGGTAACGGCGGTTGAAGTAGTAGGTGCGCCCGTCCAGCTCCCAACGCAGCGAGTCAGGTTGCGGCTGGAGCTGGATGAGTGCGTTGAGCGTGAAGTTCAGCGTGCAATGGCGGACGCCCAGCGCGAGCGCGTCGTCCACCATCTGGAGTTGCAGCCCCTTCTTGCTGCCAGGCGTGGGATACGGGTCGCGACTCCGCGCGAGTTGGTCCAAATCCTCCGCGAAGCGAATCGCCCCGACCGCCTCGTGCCCGGCCCCAACCGCACGCGTCACGACGAACCCGGAGTAAAGCCGGTCGCGCGGGCCATCAAAGCGCGGGAAGCGCAGCGTCTGCTCACCATTGCCCGAGGCGCGCGCCACGACCGGCGCGGTGGCCGCGGCGGCGAGGGCCTGAGCTGGCTCCAGTTCGGCGAGGGTGAAGTCACCTCCGCTGGTGCGCACCGCCACGACCAGTTCGTTCGTCGTGGCCGTGACGCGGAGGACGCCGACGTTCGGCACGGCCGCAGCGCGCACCCACAGCGGCAGCAGCAAGGCGCTGAGGAGTAGGGCCAGTGGCTTCATCGGAGCTTCCGCCCGCGAGCCTCACGCAAAGGCCGCGAAGGTCGCAAAGGAAAAGGGGGCCGTGAGACTTGGGTGGCGGAGCGCGACCGGTCCCCGGTCGCCGCCCGCGCGTTGGTAAGTATCGGTTCAGAATGTCCCTGCTCGCTCGCGCCGGCGGCGCTGCTGCGGGCGGGGACCGCCCGCGCTCCGTTCACTTCTTCTCCTCGCCCGCCTTCTTCGGCGCGGCCTTCGCCGGCGGCGCGACTTTCTTGTCCAAGTTCTTGTCCAAGTCCGTCTCGGCAAACGTCGTCTTCGCGCCGTCCGCCGGCACTTCCAGACCCGCGCTCCAGAGGATGCCGTTGACCACGAACTTGCGCTGGCTCTCGTAGCTCCAGCTCTTGTGCAGGTCCACGCCCGTGAAGCCGAAGCCCCGCCCGCCGCCCGCCCGCTGGTGCGCCCAGCCGATGACTTCATCGCGCCCGTTGTGCGCCTTCGCGTCCGCGCTGGAGCGGGATTTGTCCGGCACCTGGCCGATGATGAGCGGAGCAAACCCTTTGTCCTTCTCGACGAAATGCAGGTTGTAGAGCCAGCCATCACCGGGCGCGGCAAAAGGTTTTACACCGCGCAACACGGGGTGTTCGCCCACCGTCTTCAAGTCCATGTCCCAATGCCCGCGGCACCCGATGTCACTGCGGAACACGCCGCCGAGCCAGCTCTGCACCTTGTCGCCGTCCGGGCCCTTGGGGAAATCCACCGCTTGATGCAGCAGCACAAAACCCGCGCCGCCGTCCACGAGTTTGGTCAGCGTCGCCCAGCGCGTGGGCTCGACGAACGGTTGCTTCCCGCCGCCGTCGCCGAAGTAAACGATGCACTTCGCGCCTTCGAGCAGCTTCGCGTTCTTCGGCCAGTCGCGCGCCATCACGGGCCAGACGCCGGGCTGTTGCTTGAGCCAATCCATGAGCAGCGCACAGCCGGCGAAGTATTCGTGCGCCATCGCCTTGCTGCTCGGGCCGCCAGCGAGCAGGACAATCTTCGTGAGCTTCGCGTCCGGCGCATCCACCTCCAACGGCACGCCCGACTGGTCATGCGGGTCCGCCGCGCGGACGGTGGCGGACAGGGCGAGGAGCAAGGCGAGGCGGAGCAACAAGTTCATGGGCGGGGAGTGAAGCGGCACGGCTGCGCGATGACAAGGCCAGGCTCCGAGCCAGTCGGCGGAGGGGCTGAATTTGACCCCCGGAGCGCGGCCCGCCGGGCCGCTTTGCGCGGGGAGGTAACCTGCGGTTGAGTAGCCCGCGTTGCGAGCGCCGTGCGTGCAAAGCGGGCGGGACGGGCGCAACTTGGCACACGCACCACGACAGGTGAACCCCCTCTCCCTGCGACGCAGGAGCGGGGCCGGGGTGAGGGGTTACGTGCGTCGGAGTTGGTAGCCCTACCCCTCATCCGGCCTGCGGCCACCTTCTCCCCTCCTCCGAGGAAGGGAGATGGCGCGCTCCGGGGCGTCCGGTTCGCATGCCACCGACTTCTATTGGGGATTGGTATGAGCCGGGCGGAACGCGCTCGCAGCCCACGAGTTCAAAGTGGTTTGCCCGCCCTCTCTGTAGCGGCGGTTGGCAACCGCCGAACCCGCGTGCGCCACCCACCGCCTACGCGTAACCCCGCGTGCCCGGCAGCCACTGCGCGCAGTGCGTCGCCGCCTCGGTGATCCCCTTCAAGCCCAGCTTGCGGACGATGCTCTCCCGGTGGGTCTTGACCGTGGCCCGCCCAATGCCGAGCTGGTCCGCCTGCTCTTTCATCCGCAGGCCCCGGGCGGCACCCGCCAGCACCTCCACCTCACGCGGCGTCAGGAGCACGGTTGGGTCGGGCGCGGGCACCGCCGCCAGTTGCTCGGCGTGGAGCCGCTCGCGCAGCCGGCGCATGACGTTGGTAGAAATGACACAGGTGCCATTCATCACCTCCAGCAGGCGCGCGGGCAGCGTGGTGGGCAAATCCGTCTTGAGCAGGCACCCATCCACTCCCGCCGTCACCGCCGCCACGGGCAATTCCTCCAAGTCATGATGGGTGATGAGCACGGCGAGCACCTTGGGCTGCGCCGCTTTGAGCCGGGCGATCAGCGCCAGGCCATCCATGCCCGCGCCCAGCTTCCAATCCACCAGTGCCAAGTTCGGCGGCGTCGCGAGCAGGAAGGGCAGCGCGGACTCCGCATCCGCGAAGGAGCCGACAATCTGGAAGCCCTTGCGCGGGGAGAGCAGTCGGGACCAGATGATCCGCTGATTCTCCGAGTCATCAATCAGGCAGAGGGTGATGAGATGTTTCTTGGATTTCTTCATGGTTCAGTTGTGTGTGGTTTGGGTTGCTTTGTGAAATGGGCGGTGCGGCCGCAACGCCCCCGCCGCCGGGGGCAGAGGGGAGGGCGTGGGCCGGTGGCTGGAACGCGTGAGGGGCAAATGATTTCATTGCGGCGGGCGGGCCGGAGCAGTCGGGGTGAAGCCCTTGGCGCGATTGGTCAGGGCCTCGAAGCCGGGTGGGGGCGGCGGAATGACGGGCACGCCGGGTTGAGCGGGACCGGGCACGCCCGGGACATTGAACTGGACTGGCAAGCGTGCCGGCACGCTGGCCGAGCCGCCGCCGGGCACGCCCATCGGCGGCGGGTAAAGCTTCTTGAAACTATCGAATTCCAGCACCCGCCCGTTGGGATTCAGGTAGCCCTGCACGGCCAAGTAGCCGGTCCGATCACCAGCTTCAGGACGAAAATCCATAGTCAATTGTCCGTATTGCTGCCCGGCACGGTTGTGCAAGTAGAAACTCACTACACGCCGAGCCTTCCAAGGGGCGACATCTTTGGGATAGTCCACCGACCACTTGGGCTGGTAGCCCTGCTCAGGTGCCAGATACAAGAACTCATCCTGCGTTTCGATCACACCACCATCGGGCACTTCGAGAACAAAGCTCCAGTCGAACGGGGTGCGGGCATTGCGTTGCCCTGGGGGCGCGTGCTGGTTCAGCGTGATGCGCAGGTCGGTGTCCTCTGTTGGCAACGTCACCCGCTTGTTACGCCGCAGGTCAAACGAGAGAATGGTGCCGTCTTGAGGAATGCTCATTTGGAAGCGCACCTCATACAGCGGAACGGACCCGTTCGTCCTCCACATATGAAAGACCACAGGCACAAGTGAGTTTGGAATATAATGGTCGTCCAGTGGTCCGTAGAGATAGCTCTTTGGCGTTCGTTTTGTGAGGATATAACCGGTTTTTGCAATGGAATCTAGATCTAAAGCATCACCATAGAAAGAGGTGAAGGTGAACAGCCCATCTGGTCCGGTCACCTTTGAATCATAACGATTTTTTCCGACTGGCTCGAACGGGTTTTTCATTTCCCATGTCCGGGCGCTGGCTTTGACGGTTACGCCAGCCAGGGGCTTTTCATCCTGGTCAACAACCTTCCCATAAAAGCGAATTTCTACGTTCTTGGATTCCATGATCCCCTTACTCTTCAAGGCCCGCCCGGCCAACGCGGCGGGGTCAGGCGATAGCGTGTCTTGCGCCCGGTCGACCGCAGCAACTGAACAGGCCGCAAGGGCGAGGAGCCAAAGCTGCCAGTTCAGAGATTTCACGGTGCGGAACATGGAAAACTAACCGGGCGGTGCCAAGCTCAAAACCCGCTACTGCGGTGGGCGCGGCGGGACCGGCGGCGCGAAGCCTCTGGCGCGGTTGGTGAGGGCCTCAAAGCCGGGGGGCGGCTGAGGGAAGGCGGGCACGCCGGGCGGAACGGAACCAGGGGCGGACGGGAGCGTGAACTGGACTGGAGAACGCACCGGCACACTGGCCGAGCTGCCGCCAAGCGCGCCCATCGGCGGCGGGTAAAGCTTCTTGAAGGTGTCGAATTCCAGCACCCGCCCGTTGGGATTCAGGTAACCACGGATAGTGAGGTAGCCCGTTGGATAGCCAGCATTCGCCTTAAAGTGGATGGAAAGCCGACCGTATTGCTGGCCACGGTTATGCAGGTAGAAATCCGCTCCGTCCTGGAATTTCCAGTTGGATTGTTCCTTGTGATATTCGCCGGCCAACTTGGGATGGTAGCCCTGTTCGGGAGCCAAATACGTAAACTCAGCCTGCGCCTGCAAGAGTCCGCCGTTGAGTGCCTCTATCGTGAAGCTCCAGTCGAAATGAGGGTCAACCCCGCGCTGGCCGGGCGGGGCGTGCTGGCTGAGGGTGACGCGCAGGTCGGTGTCTTCCGTGGGCAGTGTCACCCGCTTGTTACGCCGCAGGTCAAACGACAGTTCGGTGCCGTCCTGGGGAATGCTCATGGAAATATCGACCACATACAGAGGAACTGCCCCGTTCGTCCTCCACATATGAAAGATCACGGGCATCAGCGAGTTGGGAACGAAGTGATGATCCAACGGGCCATACGAATAAGCGACTTTGGCCTTAGTCGTCAACTTGTAGCCTTCCTTAGTGATGGACAGAATACCCAACGCATCACCATGGAGCCGTGTAAATCTGAACAGCCCATCCGCTCCGGTCACTGCCACGGGACGGAGGAATTTGCCACCCGGCTCAAACGGATTCTTCATGAACCACTCCCGTGTCTCCGCTTGAATTGCAGCTCCCGCCAGCGGATGGTCATTCTGGTCAACCACTTTTCCATAGAAGTTTATCTCGACGTTCTTGTCTTCCATGACCGCCTTGCCTCTCAAAGCTCTCTCGGCGATTGCGGCCGGATCGGCCTGCATCGAGTTGGCGACCGTGATGATATCTGGATCACGGGCGAGAACCTCCGCAGCTTTGCTCCGGCGTGTTCTGCCTAGTGAACTTCCATTCACTGTGTCCGTTTTGGCAGACTCTCCGTGGACCGTGTGGGCAGTCCTTTGCTTGCGCGGTGCCAGTAGCAACACACAGAGCAGCGCGATAAACAGGATTAACAATATCCAAAAGCGGGATGGTGTTTTCATTGGAGACAACTATTTGAGGTCTAAGTCGTCCGAAATTTGTAGCCAAAATGGAGCTCGTTTCACGATCGTCGAAAGAAACTGGCCGCTGTGGTAGATGTGCGGCCTTCCGAAACCGTAAGTCAGAGATTCCAAATCAGTCTTTGTTCCCTTGCTTTCAAACACGCCCTCTACGGCTGCAGACGCCCCCAGTGCGACCGAATAAGGCTGCGCACCAAAGGCGAATATTTTATAGCGGTCCTGCGGAAAGTGCAGGTGATCGGTCACCGGGGTCTGAATGTGGTAGAATCCACTTAGACTGGAAATGGTTGGCGGAGAGTAATGGTAGCCAAGGAAGCCATCCGGCTTCATGCGTTGGTCAATATCCCAAAGTCCCACGAGGGCAAAGTCATCTTTATTGAAATAACTGTAATATTGGGCGGCACCAGCCGAGTTGGTCAAGTAAGGCAGGCTGTTGCTCGTCCAGTATTCGGCATAGCGGTTCGGGGTGAAAAGGGTCGTCCCGGGAAGGGAGGAATATTCTTTGATCGCCTCGACCTCGGGCCGACCATCGTAGCAGTGCGCTGGGATGGCGGCCTGCATGGCGGCGTAACCGCGCACTACTTGGTTCGTCCCCATCAGGCGGAGCGCCTCGCCCGCCACCACGTTGCCCATGCTGTGTGCCATCAGTCGCACCTCACCAGGATAGTGCCCGTCCAGCGTTTGAAGCAAGGCCTGAAGTCGGGAAGCAGATTTCCAAGCGGTGTGCTCGCTTTTGTCGTAGTTGACGAGCACACCGTCGAACAGCCAGTTTTCCATGTAAAATGCGGGCCAGGTGAAGAAGCCAAAGCGCCCCTTGTAACCCTGCCAATACAGACGCTTCAACGCTGTCTCGGCAAAGCGATATTTTTCCCATGCCGGCATGTTCCAGCCATGCACGAACAGGAGGTATTTACCGTCCTCGTCCTCCTCGTTGAAGTGCCCGCCGAGCGGCCCGGAAAAATCGGCGTCTGGCTCGGTGCCTGAGATGATGCCCGGACTGGTGACGTTGCCCACGGTGTAGCGCTCGTAGAGATCCTTGACGTCACGGAAGGCCAGATACACGGAGTCGCTGCCAATGCGCGTGCCTTCGTAATATAGTTCCACCCGGAGCGGTCCAGCAGACACCGCACCCGCCTTCAAGAGAAGGTGGCACCTGAGGTCGCCGAAGTTGGTGAACAACGACTGGGGGAGGTCCAGATAGCCGCCGTTGACTTCGCCCACATACCAAGCCGCCCGACTGGCGTAGTCCCCGTCGGCGAGCAGGTCCGCCCAAGTCTGGTCCGTGAGATACTCAAAGCCACTGGTGGGAGATTCGAGAAATTTGAGCTGGCCATCAAAATTGATCCGAACGAACCAGTTGGTGCTTGAGAGAATGTTGGGCAGGCGGATGTCCAGCCGGGTGTAGTCCTCCAAGTCGCGCTCGGTGTGGACGTAGTTGTAGGCGTAGTCGTTGGCAAAGCCCGAAGACGTAGCCGACGGGGCGTCATACCAATCCACCTCAGCATCGCCGAAAGGATGCCCGGAAGTATCGTTGTCATCGTTGACCCAGAACACATACGGGGAGAGGACGGTCGTGTGGTCGGTGCCCGAGTCCAGATCAATGGCGAAGTCCCGGTTCTTGTCCACCCCCACGTGCATCTTGTAGCGGGAAGGATAAACCCAGAACGAGTAGTCATACGAGCCGGGCACCGCGTTGGTGGGCAGCGCGTTGGTGGGGCTGAAGGTGAAGGAGAGGTTGGTGCGCTGCCCGTCCTGCATGAGGAAGCCTACGTTGCTGTTCGTATCCAGCGGGAGCACCGTGGGCGAGCCGGTTGCGGTGCCATCCCAGGCGGAGACCGTGATCTCGTTCCACGTCAGGTAGCGCTGGCGGAGGTTGTCCCAGGCCCAGACGTTGACTTGGAGGATCACATCGTTGGTGGAGTCGGCGTAGCCACCGGCCAGAAGTTCCAGCGTGGTTTCAGTCCGGGCGTAGTTGGTCCATTTCTCGAAGTAGCCCTGGTGCGGAAGTCCCCAGTCCAAGACCAGCGTCCAGTTTGGCTCCTCCGTCATCGTGTAGGCCTTGCGGGAGTCCCACGGCTCCCAGGAGTAGTTCGTGTCGGTGTTAGACGATTGATCTGCACTGGACCCGCCGTAGCTTCCGCCGCTCCAGTTGGTCCAGTAGTTCCAGGTGTTCGCGGTGGCCGGGCAGGTGCCGGTCCAGTGGGCGGTGTTGCGGGATTCGTAGTAGGTGTTCCACCCATCAACCCCAGCGGTGCCCTCAAAGGTGTGATAGCCGTAAAAGTTCGTGAACTGGCCGCCGCCGTAACGGGCATACTGGGTGGCGTTGTAGGTGCGGAGGTAGCCGCCGCCAGTCCGGTCGCCTGCCGGGTAGGCCCAGACTTACGAGCCGTCTTTGTGGTAATAAGTCTCGTTGGTGTAGTTGTTGATGCGCACGGAGGCCGGGTGCTCGTAGCTCTGGGCGCACAGGGTCGCGGTGGTGAGTGTGAACAGGAGGGTGAGCAGGCAGATGAGTTTGGTTTTCATAGTGTTCATAGTGTTGAGCGTTGGTGAGTTGAGAGTTGAGAGGGGGAATCAGCCCTGCACCGCGATGGTGGCGGTGGCGCTCCACTGGCCGAAGGGTTCGTCGCCGTCGAGGTAGATGGCGCGGTATTTCCAGAGGGCGGTGGTGCCGGGGGCGAGGGCGAGCGTGTCCGTGTAGTGCGGGATGGTGTCAATGGCGAGGAAGGCCCACTGGCCGCTGCCCCGGTCCACCTCGATGCGCACGCCGGTGAAGCCGCTCTTCTTCCACTGCACCTCAATGTGCCCTCCGGCCACGCGCACGAGCTTGATCTCGGGCTGGGTGGTCTCGGGGTCGGCGGCTTGCTCCGCCGCCCCGATGATGCCGAGGTCTTGGCCGTCGGCTTCGGTGTAGGTGGCGTGGCCTTTGACGCGGTTGACGAGGCTGGCGGTGAACTTCCAGCCGTTGGCCAGCGGGACGATGGGCACGGGGGTGGTGGCTGGCGGGACCGGGGGCGTGGTGGGCGTCGCGGCCAGGGCTAGGGCGGGCGGCAGGGTGAGCGCGCCGGTGGCGGTGCCTTTGCCGTAACCGAGGGCGTCGCGGAAGGCGGTGTAGCCCTGGGCCTTCTGGCGGATGGCTTCGAGGGTGTCCAGAATCCAGTTGAACCAGAGCCGGAAGTTGCCAGGCCGGTCAATTCGTCGGCGGTGATGCCGTATTTGGTGGCGTAGGTGCCGGGGAGCTTGTCGGCGAGGTTGTTCAGGAGGGTGCGGCGGGCGGATTCTTTCTTGGAGAGCCAGTTTTGTTTAGCCATAGCGTTTTAGTTTTGAGTTTGGAGTTCTGAGTTGCGGACAGGTGGGTGCCAAGGTCGCTGCTTTGCGGGAGGGGCGGGTGGCGGAGCGATGTGGCGACGTTTCGGAGCAGGAAAGGGACGTTCACAAGCGTAACAGGGGCATTCCTGAGCCGCTCGGCGGTGCCGCTGGGGCGTTCGGCGGCAACGCGGAGCCGTTCGGCGGCAGTGCTCCGCGACGGAGGAACGTGCCTGAGTCGTCCGGGAGCTTGCCTGAGCGACGCAGGCAAGCCGCCGGGCCGCTGAGGCAGGCTCCCGAGTCGCGGAGGAGGTTGCCCGGGCGGCGTGGGGGCAGCCCTGCGGGAGGGAGGGACGGTGCCCCGCGACTGGGGCAAGGGCCTTGCCCGGCGCAGGCAAGTCGCTGGGCGAGGCGGGCAGGCAGCTTGGGCAGGCGGGCGGCATGGATTGTTGGACCGGAGGGTGGTGCCACCCCACTAGTCCCGCCTATCCGCTAAAAGGCGGAGGGGATGGAGATGTGGACCTGGCCGTGTCGCGTGCGAGCGGAGCACCCGGTCTGCGGTTGGTGCGCCTCGGGAGGTTGGGCTGATCCCATTTCGGAATGGAATCGGTGGAATGTCAGCCGACCACGACGGCTTCGACTCCCTCTCCCTTCCTCGGAGCAGGGCTGGGGAGAGGAGAGCCTTGATATTCCAGTGGCCACGCCCCTCCTCTCCCCGGCCCTCTCCTCCATCCGATGGAGGAGAGGGAGCAGGCTTGCTCCTTCGGATGGTCTGGGTGTCAAGTTGCGCCCGGAGCGCGACTGTCCCAGCCGCAGCAAGCCGCAAACGCAGCCGCCGATGCGAACGGCTCCACGCTAACTGTGCTACCACATCGCTGCGGCTGGGACCGCCGCGCTCCAGCACGTCCGGGCCAAACGGCGTTGTCAATTCCCCCTCCCTCTGTATAACCCCTGCGTGCTCCGCCCCGTCCTGCTCGCCCTTGCGCTCGCTTTCACGAGCGTCGCGCTGGCGCAGCCCGAGGGACCGCGCATCAAGAACGCCCAGGCCGGCTTCAGCGGGCAGTTCCGCAACCGCCACTGGATGCCGCTCACCGTGGACATCGAGAACCCCGGCCCGGCGCGCACGGGCTTGCTGGTGGCGGAGGTGGAAGGGGCCTTCACCAAGCAACTCGTCCAGTTCACCCGCCCCGTCTTTCTGCCGGCGCAGTCCGTCCGGCAATTCGAGTTCCCCATCCTGCCGGACGCGCGGCCCGGCCAGCCCGACAAGGTCCGCATGGAGCGCGTGGTGAGCGTGAAGCTGACCGACGGCGGCTTGCAGACGTGGAGTCAGAACGAAGCCCTCGGCAACCAAGTCGGCGAGGACGCTTTCTTCCTGCTCATCTGCGACGCGAGCTTCACCGGCTATCGCGGGCTGCGCGATACGACCATCGGCCCGGAGAAGCGCATCTTCGCCCGCGCCCTGACGGCACTGAAGAACTTGCCCCGGCGACCGCTGGACTTGCGCGGGTTCGACGCGCTCGTGCTCGGCGGACTGGCGGACGTGGAGCCCTCGCCGTTACAGCTCGCGGCGGTGCGCGACTACGTGGCCATGGGCGGGCATCTCCTCGTGTTGCCGAGCGCCGCGCCGGGCCTGAGTCCCGCGCTCGCGGAGCTGCTGCCCGGCACCTTCGTCGGCACGCAGCGCGTCGAGACGCTGCCCGAGGTCGCGGGCGAGTTCATCTTCACGAACGGAGTTGCCATCGCGCGGCTGATTGCCGAGCAAGGTGAGGTGCTGGCTGGCACGCGCGAGCGGCCCTGGGTGCTGACCCGCAACGCCGGAGCGGGCCGCGTGACGATGCTGGCCTTCGATGCGGGCAGCGAGGCGTTCAACGTCTGGCCCGGCGCGAAAGACTACTGGCGCGAACTCCTCGGCCACGCGCCGCCGTTCCTCCATCACGCGGACCGTCTGCTCGCGCGCACGCCGCAGACCGAGCGGGTGCTGGCGAGCTTGGCCGGCATCAAGGTGCTCTCGCGCCCGGGCGTGCTGCTCTACCTCGCGAGCGTGTGCGGCGGTTTGCTGGTGGTGCTCGTGGCCGCGCGCTTCACGGCGCGACCCGAGCGCGGCTGGGCCGTGGCGGGCGGGCTGGCGCTGCTGGTGGGAATCGCCGCCGTCACCTTGGCCGCGCGGTGGAAAGGCACGCCGGAGCCGTTCCTCAACGAAGTTTACGTCGCCACCGCCCGCAGTGGTGAGGACGTGGGGCGCGTGCAGGCGGCGCTGGGCCTCTTCTCGCCGGCGGAGCAGTCGTTCCAGGTGCAGGCGGCCACCGACACCGGCTCGCTCACGCCGGGCCGCAGCGCGCTCACGCCGCCGGAAGGCTTCCGGCTCGACTACGAAGCCCGGCTCTCACTCAGCAACCTCGCCGTGCGCGCGGACGACCTGCGCACGTTCATCGGCCGCGCGCCGCTGGCGGAGCTGCGGGCCCCCACGCTGCACGCCCGCCTCGGCGCGGACGGCTTGTCGCTGTCGGTCTCGAACCGTTCTTCCGCCGTGCTCTCCGCGCCATTCCTGAAGTTCAACCGCTTCGTAGTCCCGCTGGCGGACGTGGCCCCCGGCGCGCAGTTGGAGCAGACCGGCCTGCGCGTGAACGCCCACCGCGTCTCGACCGAACTGTTGCGCTCCGCCCGGCAACAAGAGCGCGAGCGGCTGCGCGAGACCTTTTTCCCGACGCCCGTTTACTCGGGCGACCTCGCGATGACTTACGACGAGCGGCGCTTTCAGAAACTGCTGCGCGGGCGCGAGCCGCAGCCGGTGCTATTCAGTTGGAGCGACGCCCCGGCGTTTCCGCTCGCGGGCATCGAACCCAGCGTGGCACGCCGCGCAGTGGGCTTGCTCGCGGTGGAAGGGGCCATCGAATACAGCGGCCCGAAGCTGCTGCTGCCGCCGGGCGTGATGCCGCTGCAACTACGCAACCTCGGCGCGTATGCCTTCGAGCGCAGCGAAGGCTGTTTCGCCGGTGGGCGCACGGGGCACATCGCGGTGGAGTTCAGCCTGCCGCCGGGCTGCCCCGCCCTGACGGCGCAGGAGCTCACGGTGCACTTCGAGTTTCGCGGCGCGGCGTTCCAGGCGGAAGTCTTTGTGGCCCCGGTGAACGCCGACCTCACCGGCGACCTGGCGCAGGTGCTGCCGCGTTTGGAGCGCCTCGGTGCGACGCCGCCCTTGCGCGTGCCGGAGCCGGGGCGCTTCGTGCGGCCCGGTTCCCACAGCGTGACCGTGGTGGTGAACATCGCTCACTCCGCCGAGGGCAAGCAGTTCGGCACCTCGATGAATCCCAACCTCCACGTCTGGCAACTCCGCGACCTCGACCTCGAACTGAAGGGCACCACGCCATGATTGTCACCGCCGCACTCACCAAATCCTACGGCGATGTCCTCGCGCTCGACGACCTCAACCTCAACATCGGCGAGGGCGAAATCTTCGGCTACATCGGGCCCAACGGCGCGGGCAAGAGCACGACCATCCGCATCCTCTCCGGCCTCCTGCGGCCCACCAGCGGCACCGCCCACGTCGCGGACGTGGATGTGGTGCGCCACCCGCAAGAGGCCAAGCGCGTCGTCGGCTACATGCCGGACATCTTCGGCGTTTACCACGGGATGCGCGTCTGGGAATACCTCGACTTCTTCGGCGCGGCCTACCGGATGCCGCGTGCACTCCGGCGCGCGCGCATTGACGAAGTCCTTCACATCACCGGCACCGACGAGATGCGCGACTACTTCGTGGACTCGCTCTCGCGCGGCATGCAGCAACGCGTCGGCATCGCCCGCGCGCTCATCCACGACCCCAAGGTGCTCTTTCTGGATGAACCCACGTCCGGCCTCGACCCGCGCGCGCGCATCGAGATGCGCCGGCTCTTGAAGCATCTCAAGGAGCTCGGCAAGACCGTCCTCGTCTCCTCGCACATCCTGCCCGAGTTGGCGTCGGTCTGCGACCGCATCGGCATCCTCGAACAGTCGCGCCTGCTCTTGTGCGACAGCATGGAAGCGGTGCTGCGGCAGGTGGAACTGCGCAGCTTGATTGAAGTCGAAGTGCTGGCCGATCCGGAGCGGGCCGGGGCGTTGCTCGCCGCGCAGTTCCCCGCGCCGAAGCTCGAGGTCACCGAGATTGTCGGCAACTTGCTGCGCCTTTCCTTCGCTGGCGAAGACGTCGAGGTCGCCGGCCTCTTGACCTTCCTCATCCAGCAAGAAGTCGGTGTGCTCTGGTATCGCGAAGTGCCGCTCGACCTCGAGCACATCTACATGAAGGTCACCACGCAGGCCAAGGCCGGCAAACGGAGGAACGACGATGCTGAGTAACCCCGTCCTGCTCCGCGAGGTGAAGAGCAGCCTGCGCTCGCCGCTGGCGCTGGCGCTCGCCGCGCTCTACCTCGGCGTGCTCGCGACCCTCGTCTGGTGGATGTGGCCGCAGGAAGGCATCTACTCCGCCACGGCGCGCGCCTCGCGTTCGCTGTTGCTCGTGTGCGGCGTCGCGCAACTGCTGCTGGTGATGCTCTACGCGCCCGCATTCGCCGCGACGGCCATCACCGCCGAGAAGGAACACAACACCTACGACCTGCTCTTCGCCACGCTGCTGCGGCCTCGGGACATCGTTGCGGGCAAGCTCGGCTCCTCCATCATCGTGCTGCTGTTGTTCGTGCTGCTCTCGCTGCCGGTCTTCGCCGCGTGCTTCTTCCTCGGCGCGGTTTCCGTCCGCGAGGCGGCGGTCATCTACCTCGTCACGGCGGCGAGCAGCGTGATGTTTGGGCTGCTCGGCTTGGCCGTCAGCGCGGTGGCGCGCAGCTCGCACCTGGCGCTGGTCGTGACTTACCTGCTGCTGCTGCTGGTCACCGCCGGGCCGTGGGTGCCGTGGTTTCTGCTGGAGCAAAAGCCGTGGGCCGCGCAGTTCATCCTGCAAGCGCGCGCGTTCAGCCCGCTCGGTGGCATGGCCTCGGTCATTCTGCCCGCCTTCGAGCCAGCCGGCGCGTGGCGCACGTATCTGGGCTTCTGCGCCGCGGCCTCGGCGGCGCTGGTGGCCTTCATCGTCGGGCGCGTGCATTGGGCCGGGCAGCGCACGAGTCGGCGGCACGGGCAGACGATTGAAGACCCCGCCGTGCTGGCTCGCCGGCGACTGAGCTTCCCGTTCTACCTCGTGGACCCGATGCGCCGGAAGGACTGCATCCCGGACTGGCTGAACCCGATGTTCGCCAAGGAACTCCGCAGCCGGGCGTTCGGCGGTGGCCGGTGGATCTTCCGCGTCGCGGCGGCGTGCTTCGTCTTCTCAATGCTCATCATGATCGGCGCGGTGGGCAACCTTGTCGGGCCGACGCCCAACCTGATCCGCTCGGTCGCGCTGGTGTTCCAGCTCGGGCTGATCGTGCTGATCGTTCCCTCGCTCACGGCGGGCGCGATCACGCAGGAGCGCGAGCGGGGCAACCTCGAGTTGCTCCGACTCTCCCGGCTGGGGCCGTTCGCCTTCCTCGTGGGCAAGGTCAGCGTCGCGCTGCTCTTCGTGACCTTCCTCATCATCGGCACGCTGCCCGGGTGGTTCGCCATCCACTACCTCGAGATCAACACGCTGCACGAAATCCTCCACGCCTGGGCGGTGATCGGCGCGACCATCCTCTTCGCGCTGATGGCCGGCCTGTGCGCCTCGGCCCTCTCGCCGCGCACGTCCGTGGCCACGGCGGTGGCCTACGCCGTCACCTTCCTCGTGGCCATCATCACGCTGCTGCCGCTGCTGACGGCGGACCAACTATCGGTGCCCTTGCGCGAGCTGATCCTCGTGCTGAACCCCTTCGCCGCCGCCTTGCAAGTGCTCACGCGCGGCGTCTTCGACGACCTCGGCGTGCTCTGGCAACGGCACGCGTTCCTGTCGCTGGGAACCTCCGGCGTGTTCCTCGTCACCGCCTACCTGCGCCTGCGCTGGCTGCTCGCGCCGCAAAAATGAAATCACCTTGGCCACAGATGAACACAGAAGAAACACAGATGGCTTCAAGTGTCCGCCACCTGCCGACCGCTTCTTCTGTGTTTCATCTGTGTTCATCTGTGGCCACATTTTCGGTCGCCGTCTTCCTGCTGGGCTGCTCGCTGAACGCGCGGAGCCAGCAGCCCCCCGCCACGAACGCCCCGTGGGCTCCCCTCATCCTCCACCCGGTCAAGGACCCCGCCACGCTCGACCTGCTCCGCGCCGCGCTCAAGGAGCCGGACCCCGTCGTCCGCGACCTGGCGCTGGATGCGCTCGCGCTCATCCGCGACGGCGTCCCGCCCCGCCGCGTGCGCCCGCCCTCGCCCTCGCCCACCTCGCCCGAAGCCCTGCACAGCACCAACCTCGTCACGCTCGTCCACGCACTGCGCGGGCTGGACGCGGATAGTGCCCGGCGTGAAGTCACCACGCTCCTCACGCTGATGCGCCGCCCGGAAGCGGTGGTGCAGGAAGAAGCCGTGCGCGCGATTCAGCGCGGCCAGATCACCACGGCGAGCGGTGAGCTGATCGAACGCTTGAACGACCCGGACGAGGGCTTGCGTCTGGCGGCGAGCGAAGCCTTGGCGGGAATGTTCGACCGCGTCCCGCGTCCCGAGCTGCTGGCCGCAATGGTCCGGAGGCTGGAGCTGGACCCGAGTTCACAAGTGCGAACCGTGGCTGGCCTCACACTGATCGCGCAGCACGACGCGCCCGCGCGGGAAGCCCTGTTACGCCTGCTGCGCCACGCGCGCGGCGTCACACGCGTGTCGGCGGCGCAGGCGCTCGGGGCGTGGGGCGACGCGGACCTGGCCGAGGCCCTTCACCCGCTGCTCACTGACCCGGCGGACTTGGTCGCCCGCGCCGCCTCGCACGCGCTCGGCCAGCTCCGCAATCCCCGGTCGAAAGACCCGTTGCTCACCGCCTTCGAGGCGCGCGGCCCGGTGGTGCAAGAGCGCGCCGCGTGGGCGCTCGGCGAGTTGAAGCACACGAATGCCGTGCCCGCCCTGGCCGCGCGGCTCGGCACCACGGACGAGGCGTTAAAAATTTCCCTCGTCCTCGCGCTGGGCAAGACCGGCGACCAGCGTGCGCTGCCGCCGATCCGGCAGGTGCTCCAGCAAATCGTGCTGGCGAACAACTTGCCGAAAGCCCGCGAGGCCGCCTTCACCGCGCTGACCGCCGCCGGTGACAAACCGACCATCCCACGCGCCCTCCAGATGATCACCACGCCCGTGGTGCCGCCCGCGCCCGGCGGCGGGCCGACCTACGACGAGGACTACGTGCGCATCGCCGCGTTGCGCTTCCTCGCCGCTGTGGGGGATCGCGCGGCGGGCACGGCGTTGCTGACGGCGATGAAGGACGGCGTGCCCCGGGCCATGCGCCCGGCCATGGCGGAGACCTTGGGCAAGCTGCTGGGGAAAACCTACGAACCGGTCGCGGACGAGGACCACCGCCGCTATTTCATCGAGAGCCGCGGCCTCCTGACGCGCAAGCCCGTGCCGTCCATCGGAGTTGTGCTTGCGCCGTGACCGGCGCGGTCACTTGGTCGTGGGCTCGGGCGTGTTGGCCAGTTCCGCCTTGGCCTCGGCGTCGCCTTGGTCGGCGGCCTTCTTGAGCCACTCGCGCGCCTTGGGGATGTCCCGGTGGTCCGAGCCGTAGGCGTCGCGGAGCATGGTGCCGAAGATGCGTTGGGCAGCGGGGATGCCCTGGCTGGCGGCCTTCTCGATCCACTTGCGGGCCTCGACCTCGTCCTGCTTGGTCCCCTTGCCGAACATATACATCTTGGCCAGGTCCAACTGCGCTTGGGCGTCGCCCTTCTTGGCCTTGGCCTGGGCGGTCTGGAATTCCGAGGAGCCACCGCAGCCCGCCCACAGCCCGAGGGCCAGGACGAACGACAGCAGTGGCAGCGACAGCCGGTGAGCAAGACGGACGAGCGAGGCGGGGGGTGAGCAGTTCATGCTGATGTGGGGAGAATTGAACTTAAAAATTCGTCATTGCCAAGCGCAGCGATGGGAAGAAATTCGCCGCCATGAGCCCCGTTCCGAGCGACCGCAAATCCCCGCCTGCTTTTACCCTCATCGAATTGCTCGTCGTCATCGCGATCATTGCCATCCTGGCCGGGATGCTCCTGCCCGCGCTGGCCAAAGCCAAGGCCCAGTCCGGCGGCGTCGTGTGCATGAACAACGAGAAGCAAATGTCCCTGGCCCTCCATCTCTACTCCGAGGACCGGGGCCGGTTCCCGGAAAACTGGGTCGGGCAGACTCTGCCGGGGCTTACCGGCATGCAGACCCAGACGAATCCCGACATGCCGGGCTACCAGTTCTGGCAGGACCCCAACGGCGGCGGGGTCTCGCCCGGGGTCGGGCTATTTCAGATCGTCTCGTGGATGGACATTCTGGCCAGCAACGGCCTGTCGAACCCGAAGCTGTTCCGCTGCGCGCTGGTTCCCAAGGTCCCCGCCATCAGCGCGGGTGCGCCGCTCCCGAACAACGGCGACTGGCCGCACTTCGGCTACAGCGCCTGGGTCGGCGGCCGGCGGCTCCCCGGATTGCAGCCGATCCGGCCGGTGTCCGAGGGTGCCTACAACCCGCAGAACATCATCATGGTCGCCGACTTTTACATGATGTGGGGGGTGTATATGAATGGTGATGACTGGTATAGTCAGGGTGGCGACCCCACGAGATCGGCCGCGAGTGCGGCGCGTATCTTCCGCCATAAAAATCGCTCGCAGGTAGGGTTCGCGGATGGACATGTGGATTTTGTTGATCGAAGCGACACTAATTACTTTCAAACACTGCCCAGCGCCACCCCCGCCTACACGCAGGGCAGCTCACTCCGGTGGAATCCACAAACAGTCGGCCCCAACTGATCCCTCCGCCCGCGCGGCCCCGCGCTGGCCCACCACAGATTCAGCGGAAGGGAGGCACGAATCCCTACCCACCAGTGCCGTCCAACCCGCCCATGCACCGACTCCCAGTCGCCGTTCCGCGTCTCCTCCTCCTGCTCGTCGCCCTCGCCTGCCCACTCGCCCGCGCGGCGTTTGACGGCCCCGGCTCGCCGTCCCCGCTGGACGCGCACCGACTCGTGGTCGTGCGCCCGGCGGACTTCACCGACGCGGCGGGCAAGGTCCCCGCGCCGGTGAAGGTGAAGGAAAACTCCTTTCCCTCGGGCGCTCTTCCACTGACCGGCCCGCTCGTCGCACCCGTGAACGTCCGTTTCGCCGGGCGCTACACGCTGTGGGTGCGCGTCGGCATCGCGGCGGGCGGGCGGCCAGCGCTGAAGACTTCGTTGGCGCGCGAGGACAAGCCGCTGCTCACCACGATGCTCGGCCAAAGCCCAGGCGCAGCGGGCCAGGGCGGGCCGGCGGGCTTCGAGGCCTATCGCGCGCTCGCGGCCAAAGGCGGCGTCTTCAAGGACGTGGCCGTGCTGCCCGATGCCAAGTCCTCCACCGCCAAAGCCCGAGACACCGACGAACTCGACAAGGAGCTGCGCGAGCTTTCCCGCGAAATCGCCGGCGGCAAGGGCGCGGAGGAATGGGCCACCGCCGACCGCCTCGAAGAGTTTCCAAAGGCTCGGCCCTACTACTGGTGGAAGGCCGGCACCGCAGAACTCACGCCCGGCGCGCACCAGCTCCGCATCGAGCCGCCGCCCGGTTTGGCGGCGGATGAAGCGCTCCTCGACGCCGCCTTTCTCACCACCAACGACAAGCTGCTCTATCCCTTCAACGGCGACCTAAACGCCCCGCGCGCCAGCTACGTCCGCTTCCGCCTCGACGCGCTGCCGAAGGCCGGCGTGCTCATCGCCGCGAGCTTCCGCGTTCACTACGACCCGTTCGCCTCGGGGCGCGGCAACTTGAACCCCGACCGCCTCACCGCGCTCAAGTGCGAGCCGCACACCAAGCCCGGTTTCACGCGTTGGTATCGCTTGCAGGACATCGAACGCTCGCCGGCGTTTGGCCCCGGCGAGGCGCACTTGCAACTCTCCGTCACGCCCGCTGGCAAGGCCGAGGTGAAGCCCGCCGGAGCCTCGCAGTTCGCCGTCTTCCCGCATCAGGACTTCATGCTGCGCGAAATTGGCTGGGACGAACCGGAGGCCTTCACCATCTCGATGGCGATGGATTTCGAGACGCACCTCCACAAGCTCCGCACCATCCGCGACCACGCGCGCGAGCACTACGAGTTCGCGATGCGCGCGACCGGCGAGCGCCTCTACCCGCTCACGCGCGGCGACCTCCACTTCGCCAACGGCTGGGGCGCGGCCACCGGCGACTGCGCGGACTACATGAACAAAACCCTGCGCCTGCTGGGCATGAACTGCGTGGGCGCGTCCGCTGAGCCGGTGAAGTATCGCGAGCTCTACGGCTGGGCCAGCCAGGGCGGGCATTACTGGCCGCCGACCTTCCTGCCCTTCGACGAGGCCGACGCGCGCCGCCAATACGAGGCTCACTACCGCAACTTCTTCACGGCCCAGAAGGAGTTTTACGCCGGCACCACGGTCTTCCAAATCGCCGACGAGCCGGGCGAAATCTCGCGCGGCGAAATGTGCGCGCCGCTCTGGCGCTTCGGTCGCGACGAGCGCGGCGAGCGGTGGGAGGACGCCGTGGGCGGCAGCGACCTGCACACGCGCCGCAGCGATTACCACGACTGCGTGCTGGAGGGGAAAGTCGAGCAGCAGGGCCGCTGGTTTGGCTTCCGCGTGGGCCTGGACGATGCGGCCAACCCGCAGCGCTTTGCCTACTGGCACCTCGGCGCGGTGAGCGTGAACCGCGAGATGAACCTCTCGATTGGCCGCAGCGAGAAGGGCGTGGCCACGCACTCCGAGATGGTTCGCCCCGGCGCGGCGGTGTCGCCCAACGGCACGCCGTTCAAGATTATTTACCACGGCACCTCCGCCGCGCTTTACCTGAACGGAAAGATGATTCAACAGCAGGACGGCCTTGCGCCGCGCGGCGGGTTTGGCTTCACCGGCCCGCCGAAGACCATTCGCGAGCTGCGCATCCGGCCGTTGCAGAAGACCGAGTTCCTCGCCGCGCTCGACGCCGCCGCGCAACAGAAGAGCGAGCTGGCCGACCTCGGCCTGGACGACGCGGGCAGCAAGGCTGGCGCGGTGAAGGCGGAGAGTCTTGAGCAGTTCGTCACCGAGGACTGGACGCCGGCGGGCGGCATGGCGCAGGCCCACGTGGCGTTCCGCAAATGGGCTGCTGCGCGAGGCGTGCAGCCCGCGCTCTTCGGGGCGAAGTCGTGGGATGAAGTGCGCCCGCTCACCGTCGCGAGCCTCGTGCGTTCGCCCGAGGACGCGCGGCTCTTCTACTGGAGCCGGCAGTTCAGCGGCTGGCTCACCGCGCGGATGTTCAACCTCTCCGCCGAGGTCATCCACCAGTTCGCACCCAACCCGCTGATGCGCGGCTTCGTCGCTCTCAGCGGCCACTCGCTCT
Source organism: Pedosphaera sp. (assembly GCA_043731805.1). Lineage (GTDB taxonomy): Bacteria > Verrucomicrobiota > Verrucomicrobiia > Limisphaerales > SXTU01 > SXTU01. The sequence continues at coordinate 22,855 of JAYTIO010000520.1, forward strand.
ACTTCCCCAGCGAGCAGCCGCTCGACACTTTCCAGCTCGCCGCCGGTCCTGCGATGACGCCGGGCATCAGCGACTGGATGTCGCTCGGCAGTTGGTTTTGGGACAGCCACCAGGCCGTCGCGTTCAGCATCGCTCCCTACAACGCCGGCGCGCGGCGCTACGGTCAGGAGCCGCTCACGCGCCCGATGATGCACTGCGTCGGCCCGTCCACGCTCCGCGCCTACACGATGCTCGGCAACAACGCGCGCGTCCTAAGCTACTGGGCTTACGGCCCCAGCTACGCGGTCACGGAAGGCTACTGGTCTGACAGCGAAGGCAGTTACGAGCAGGCCCACCTCATCAACAACCGCGCCGCCCAGGTGGACGACATCCTCGCCCGCTCGCAGATGCGCCCCAGCCGCGTCGCGATGCTCTACTCGATGGCGAACGAATACTGGAACGCGCAAGCCAGCTTCGCCGACAAACGCGCCGCCTTCCTCGCCCTCTCGCACGAATACTTTCAGCCCGAGCTGGTCACGGAGGAGCAGGTCGCCAGCGGTGCGTTGAAACACTACGACGCGCTCTACGTGCTGGACCCGCTCGTCGCCACGGCGGCACAGGAGAAAATCGTCGCATGGACGCAGGGCGGCGGCTTGCTCTGGGCCTGCGCCGACGCGGGCTCGCGGAACGAGTTCAACGAGCCGGCGGACTTCATCAAGACGCTTGCAGGCATCGAGCGCGACTTGCCGGAGACGGGGGCCATCGCCGCGAAGAATCGCATCGTCGCCCGCCCGGCGGCGGGTGAGAAAGCCACCGTGCCGGTGGTGTCTGCGGAGAAAGGCCAGCCGGACTTCCGCTCGCACGCAGTCGCCTCCAACGGCCTCGCCCGCGTCACGAACCCCGCGTCCGCCCGCGTCCGCGCGCGTTACGACGACGGCTCGCCCGCGTGGCTAGAAGCCTTAGCGGGCAAAGGGAAAGTCGTCTTCCTCGGCCATCGCTGCGGCCTCACTTACACGCAGCAGAAGTCCCGCGTCGCCGGGCAGCATCCGATCTTCGCGGACACGGGCCGCGCCAGCCTCACGCGCCCGCTGCTGGAGGCGAAGGTCGAACGCGAGCTGATGGTCTCCGACCCCGTGGTGATGGTCTCGCCGATGAGTTCCGCCGACGGCACGGTGATTCTCCTGCACAACATGCAGCCCACGCCGCGCCGTGACTTGCAGGTCAGCCTGCGCGAGCCCGCCGCGCCCCACAGCGTCGCGGCCTTCACCGGTGGCGACTTGCGTCCGGTGCCGTTCGAGTTCCGCGACGGCCGCGTCACGCTCACGCTGCCTGAGCTGGCCGCCGAGCAGATGATTCTCGTGCGCCGCCAGCCCGCGCCCGCCGACTCTCGCCTCGCCGAACTACGCGCTCGCACGGAGTCGCAGTTGAAGTCCAGCGACGCTGCCGCGCTCGCCGCCGGCGCGTGGACAGCGGGCTTTCACGCCGATTGGAAACTCGGCGACGCAATCATCCCGCTCCTCGCGCACGCCCGCTGGGAAGTCCGCCGTGCCGCCGCCGAAGCCCTCGGTCGCATCGGCCACGTCCCCGCCGCTGGTCCGCTCCGAGCCGCGCTGGAGAAGGAGAAAGACTCGCACGCCCTCGGCGACACGCTCGTCGCCCTCGCCCGCCTGCGCCACGCCGAGGCCGCCGCGCTCTGCGACCGCTTCGCGACGACGCACCGCGACGGCTACGTCCGCCGCCTCGCCATCGAGGCGTGGCGCGAGCTGGCGGCACACAGCGCGTTCGCCAAGCCCGCGACTGACGCCGCCGTCCGTGCTCTGGGCGATGGCGACCTGCGCGTGCGCCGCGCGGCGGTGGCGCTGCTGGGCCGCGTCGCGCCGGAGCGGGCGGTGGCCCTCGCCACCGCGAGCGGCGAAGTCGCCGCCGACCTCGCGCTCCGGACCGATTGGGCCACCGCGTTGGCCGGCAATGAGGCAGCCTTCGCCGCTTGGCAAACGGCTGGACGGCCCGGGGGGACGGACTTGATGCTCGCCATCGCCGCCACCCGCGCGACGCCGGAACTGGCCGCCGCGCTGTTACCCTTGGTCGGAAAACTCGACGTGTCTCAAGCCGCCGCCTTCGCCCGCGCCGCCGAGCGGCAACGAAACCCCGCGCTGGCCCGCAGCCTCTTCCAGCAGCGCCAAAGCCTGTTGCCCGCGCTGGCCGCCCACCTTCCCACCATTCTGGAGCACACCTTCGCCGCCCGCCTCGGGCAGTCGCTGGCCGATTGGGAGCAGTGGCTGAAGGCCGGCGGCTGAGGTGCCGGGCGGGGTTGAGGAAGTCGCGAAGCGTTTGGACTGCGGCGGCTGCAGCGCCGCTGTTTCGTCCGCCCTCGGGCTACGCCACGAACCTTGGCGGAAACACCGGCGCTGGTGAGTGCTTGCGGAGCAGTTCCACAAACCTGCTGATGCCGCGCTTCTCGTCGGAGCCGAGGTGGTAGTGGATGTGCCAGCCGAGGTAGTCGCGGCGGAAATTGAGGTCGTAGTCGGAGCGTGAGCTGATGAGGTAGTCCAGCGTGTCGAGGCCGAAATCGCGGGCCGCGCGGAGTTGGCGGCGCAGGCGCTCGTTGTCCACGCCCCGGCGCAGCGCCCAGATGGCGAAGACGAACGGGAGCTGTGTCAGCTCCATCCACGCCGTGCCCAAGTCCCAAATCTCGTGCGTGTGCGGCGCGCGCCGGAACTCGATGGCGGGGTTGCCGATGAGCAGCACGGCATCGTGCTGGCCAGCCTCGGCGTAGGCGGGCAGCGGCCTGAACTCCGGCTTCAGCCCGCGCTCGGCGAGCAGGACGCGCAGCAGGTTCACGCTCGTGAGTGAAGCGGTGTCGCAGAAGATTTCCGTGACCTGCTCCAGCGGAATCCGATGCGCGAGGAACACGCTGAAAACTTCGCCGAGCGACGCGACCGCGATGCCATCGAGCACATCGTAACCGTCGTGAAAAAGCACTTCAGTGATGCTGACCAGCGCCGCATCGAGGTCACCGCGCCGGAGCTTCTCGGCGAGCTGCGCGGGCGGGATGAACTCAATCTGGCTCTCCAAACCACGCGTGAGCGGCACGGCGTTGAGATATGGCACGGAGCCGACGCGGAAGGGCGCGAGGGAGTTTTTCAGTTCACTCTCGCGTTGCACGTTCGCGCTGCGCTGCTCCCGCTCGACGCGGTGGGCGAGGTCGTCCGCCGATTCGAGGGGGACGAGGCGGAGTTCGGGAATGGGTGTCGGCTTGTCCATGTGGTTCGATGAGACGGCAACCCTCCATTGATAAAGACGGGCACCTCGGGCGGGTCTGAATACCTGATCCCCTAGCCAGCCTTCCTACCGCGTGGAGGCGGCGATCCCTTCAGCTTGGTCGCCTCGTGCTGCACTAGCAGCAGCAGCTTCTCGCGTTCCGCTGATTCCATTTCGCGTCCGTGTCGTTGTTCTTGGGCCAGCAGCTTGATGGCTTCCTCGGAGTTGCGGAGCCGCTCCTCCAACTGCCGAATCGTCTCGCGATGCTCTTGAAGCTCGCGTGACATATTCAGGAGCGCGAACAGCCAGTCGGAAAGCGTCTTCCACATGGCTAGTGGCCGTGAAGGATTTCCTTCACCTGCTCGACGAGATTGGACTGCGGTCGCGGACGCCGCGCAGCACGCTTCCGTTCGCTCGCAAGCTGGCGGAGAATCGTCTGCGTTTCGGCCAAGTAGTGCTCGGCCCGCGCTTTGTAATGCGCTTCCTGACCGGTAAGTGCGGCGGCTTTGCTCATGGTTTTAGCCTAAGCAGACAGACTTTCTTTGCAACGCCAAGTTGGTGTGCTCACGCCGTTGCCAGCATCGGCCCCCACTCCTTAACCACCTCATAAAACGTGTTCCGCTGCACCGGCACGCGGCCCGCCTCGCGGATGGCCTTCACCATCTCCGCCTCGGTCTGGAGCTGCGGGGATTTCGCGCCGGCCATGTGGAAGATGTGCTCCTCGAGGATGGTGCCGTGCAGGTCGTCCGCGCCGTAGCTGAGGGCGACTTGCGCGAGCTTGAGGCCCATGCCAACCCAGTAGGCGGTGATGTGGTCGAAGTTGTCGAGGTAGAGGCGGCTCACGGCGATGGTGCGGAGCTGGTCGAAGCCCGTGGGCGGCGTGTGCACGGGGATGCCGTTGTTCTCTGGCTGGTAGGGCAGGGGGACGAAGCCGGTGAAGCCGTGTGTCTCGTCCTGCAACGCGCGCAGCAGGCTCAAATGATGCACGCGGTCCGCGAGCTTCTCGACGTGGCCGAAGAGCATCGTGCAGGTGCTGCGGCCGCCGAGGCGGTGCCAGATGCGGTGGACATCGAGATATTCCTCGGCACTCTCCTTGCCCCGGGCGATGGCCGAGCGGACTTCCTTGCGGAAGATTTCCGCGCCGCCGCCGGTGAGGGAGGCGAGGCCGGCGGCCTTGAGTTCAAGCAGCGTTTGCTCGACGGACCGCTTCCCCAGCCACGCGAGGTGGAGGATTTCAATCGCGGTGAAGCACTTGAGTTGCAGGCGCGGGTCGAGGGCTTTGAGCGCCTTGAGGAAGTCCACGTAGTAGCTGAACGGCAGCGAGGGGTGCAGCCCGCCGACGATGTGCAGCTCCGTGATGCCCAGGGCGAGCGCCTGGCGGGCCTTCTGCACCATCTGCTCGAGGGTCAGCTCGAAGCCGTCCGCGTCGCGCTTCTTGCGGGCGAAGGAGCAGAACTGGCAGGAGAGGATGCAGTAGTTCGAGTAGTTGAGGTAGCGGTTGAGGATGTAGCTGGCGCGGTTGCCCACCTTCCGCTGCCGCGCGAAGTCCGCGATGGCCCCGACGGCGTTGATGTCCTTGCTCTCGAAGACGCGCAGGGCGTCGGCATCGGAAAGGCGCTCCCCGGCGACGACCTTGTCGTAGAGGTCGCGCAACGCGGAGTGTTGAATGGCAAAACTCATTCGCGGGGACAATGGCGCGAAATCATGTCGCTGGCAAAACGAGACTGAAGTGCGTTCGCCTCGCGCTTGCCCCTCCTGCCGGGTGCCGATACGTTCGCTTCGTTATGCCGAACATCCACGACGACCCGACGGCGTTAAAGGCGCTACAGGACCAGATATACCGAGAGAACATCCTGCGGGCGCGGGCGATGACCGGGGAGCAACGGCTGGCAGAGGCGTTCGAGCTGACCAACGAGGTGTTCGCGCGGATGCACGCTGGGGCCATGTGGCAGACGGGCACGACCGATCCAGAGCAGGGCTGGCGGGAGGTGCGTCGCCGGCTGGTCCGGCTCTGCCGCACGCATGACCACGGCCGGTTCACCCCGCAGAAACCAGCCGCCTGATGACTGTCGAGGAACTTGCCGCCGCCGTCGTCGCCGCCTGTGAAGCGGAAGGCATCGACCACATGGTTACCGGGGCCTTTGCCTACAGCCTGTATGGCATTCCGCGTTCCACCAAGGATGTGGACATGGTCGTGAGCCTCGCGACCGGCGATCCGATCCGACGCGTCGTGGCCCGGCTGAACAGCCTTGTGGCGTTCGAGCCACAGGTGCAGTTCGACACCCTCACATGGGGCCGGCGGCAGGTAGGCACGATGCGGGGCAGCCCGCCCTATCAGGTGGAGCTGTTCGAGTTGTTCGACGACCCGTTTGTCCAGGCGCAGTTCGCCCGGCGGCGGCGCATGTTCTCCGCCCAACTCGGTTGCAATACCTGGCTGCCCACGCCCGAGGATGTCATCGTGCAAAAGCTCCGCTGGGGCCGGAACAAGGACTTGGATGACGCCCGCGATGTGCTCGCGGTCCAAGGCCCCGAGACGCTGGACATGACCTACATCGAAGGCTGGTGCGCCCGTCACGGCACCACTGGCCGCTTGCAGGCCGCGCTGGCCGGCATCCCGCCGCTGTGATTCAAGCCGGTTTGGATTTCGGAAAGGCGCTCCCCGGCGACGACCTTGTCGTAGAGGCCGCGCAGGGCGCTGTGCTGAATGGCAAAACTCATTCGCAGGGACAATGGTGGGAATCCGGCCCTGTGGCAACACGACCGCGATTTCTGAGCGTAGGAGACGAGGTGACGAGTCTCCAATCAACTCGGAACGCGAAACTCGGAACGCGGAATCCAGTCAGAGACTCCTCACGTCGTCTCCGACGGGGGCGAAATAGGTCAGCGCTTCTAGACTCAGGCGCGGCAAGCGCGAGGGCATCTCGTCATTCAGTCTTGAAAACACGGGCCTCCTGCTCCGTGAACATGACGAGCCAGCCGAAATGCTCTGCTTGGAGAAAAACTCTTGAAAACCAACTACTACTCCAAAATGGTTCCAACAAGCTCTTGAGGTGCTCGATTCGTTGGTCAACTTCATCATCATGGAAACCAAGGCGCTCCCATAAGACAAGCCACTGTTCATCGCCCTTCACGAAGTGTTTGCTTTCCAGGATCTGGGTCTTCTGGATTAACCGCTCATGCACGGCTGTCCCCCAAGCGCGCCCGCGAGCCCCGGGAGACTCAGGAAAGGCAAACTGCCCCCCGCAAAACCCTTCCGCGCTAATCTGTCCTCTGTTCCTCGGCTCTTCCCCGGTCACTTCCAAATTCGAGGAAATTAGAGTTTTGTTAAAACCTGTGCCGAGCGGGAGATGCACGTCCCGCCTCTGAAGTGCCCTCGCGTGCTCCAGGTCTTGACTGGTAAGTTTCGTCAGTTCCGCTGAAACGCGGCGAGAGCCAAAGGTTAATTGAAAATCTGGGGTAGCTTCTTTGCCGGTGTGACAGACTGAGAATGGGAATTCCATCAAAGGTAACCCCGATAAAAATCTAATCAGCTTAACCATCTGCAGTATTTCTTCTCGGTGCTTGGGCTCAGAGGGGTCGTTCACGCACCGATCAAATTGCACCAACTCCTCTGGAGTGCGTGCCACAAATGGATTCTTCATGGATTCCTAGCTAGGCCCATATGAGGTTACGCTTCGACTCACCTCGGTAAAACTCTGAAGAAAGTCTTCTCTGGTGTCTCAGTGATAAAGTAAAAGCTCTTCTCAGTTCCATCACCCGACCAAAGTTGGCCATAGTCGGACCATGATGTCAGATTACTGGATACTTGCGGTTGATAAAAGTAGTTGATTTGAGTAGGCCAGCGCACTTGCACGGCGCGGCCAATGGCGACTGTCGTTGCTGTCGGAGCAGCCATCTCGACAAATACTCGAAACTCCGCGAGCTCCGACCAACCAGCGATTTGCCCGTAGTAGTTCGGAAGAGCCACTGTTTGGTAGCGTATGATGCGGCCGATTACTCCGGGAAAATATCGGACATTAGAGGTAGCAAGAAATTGATTGTTCGTTAGCACTTTGACGCCATCTACATACAGGTTGATGTTGTTTGCGTTAATTGTGAAGCCGCTCCAAATCGCTTCAATGCCAAGTATCCTTCGATTCACCACAAGATCCAGATCAATGTAGCCTGTCGAATTCAATGTCCAAGCTGTTCCCCCGTTGCCATCGATTGCAAACGAAGCTGGGCCGGTGTAGGCCGTTCCTGCCCATACCGTGAATCCAGACGCGCTCGCACTTGTTGGTCTGACCCATCTGGTCGTGACACTTGTAAAAGTCCCAGTTTGATAGCCACTACTACCTGCCTTTCTCAAATACACAGTGCCATTTGTAGCTGTGCCAAAACTTAACTGTGCCGAATAACCACTCCCAACGAGTGAATCGTCGTAGGAGATGTATGCGGTTGAAGCTGAGTTCTGGTTGTATGCATATGTTCCGGCGCTGCTTGCGACACCGGACAGCCCAAGAGTGGTGTAAGTGTTGCCTGATAGCGCTGGCAGAAACTGATAGGAGCCGCTACTGGCGAATGGCGCAGCCCCGCTGGTAATAGTAATGGTGATTGTGTATCCGGCGATTGAGACCGGCGACACACCCGAATAGAGAACGAATGTCCCTGATTGGCTCCCACCAGAGGCCCCAGTTAGAATGTAAGTCCCAGAGCTTGGAGTTGTGAAAGTGCAATTTGCAGTTACTGAACTGGCTACGCTATCAATTAGCGAAAGGGCTGCGGTTGAATCACCAGTTTTGCTGTAACTGTAGGTTCCAAAACTGGCGAGCACGGAGCCCGAGGTTGGGACGATGGCATAGGTGCTGTCGAGCGCTGAAGGCAAAAACCGAAAACCACCGCTGCTCGCAAATGGGGAGCTGCCACTTGAAATGGCCATCTGAATCGTGCGGCCAGCAACAGAAGCAGGCGACTGCGCAGAAGCTCTACCGACAACGACAAATGAAAAGGCAGCGCAACAGAGTAAAAACACCTTGGCATAACGCCATCGTGGTTTGTTCGGGCTAAAACTGCGCCCGAATCTGCTTCCGAATTGCACTTGGGTAGTGGCGTTGCTCACGACTGAAGGTGGCTCATGCGTGGTGTAAGGTCAAAACTTGTCCTTCGTGCAGAGATTGTCATGGATTCGGTGCGGGCGGCGCGGGCGGGTTCGGGTCCGCCGGAGGAGTGGGCGGCGGCTCACCCGGCTCGAAGTGATAGACCACGCCCCAGCGTTCGCATTTGGTGCGGCGGCTGCCGTCGTTCGTGTCTTTGCGGTCAGCGGGCTTCATTGCTCTCCGT
>JAYTIO010000521.1:0-6123 GCA_043731805.1 Pedosphaera sp.
GTTCGAGCGACTCGGCGCTCAGGAGGAGACGGAGCACTTCGGCTTCGCCGGGCGCGAGATTGCCGGCGGGCTTGAGGATGAACTTGCCCTTCCGGCCCGCGCCGATGTTGAACTGGGTCTTGAGATTGCGGCCTTGGGTGACGAGTTCGAACTTCGCGTTCGCAAAGGTCTCCACCGTGTCGTCAAGGCCCCAGGCTTCCTTCTCGTCGTCGGAGAGCGGTTTGGGCCAGCGGGCGAACATGATCGTCTTGCCGCCCTGATCCTCCGGCATATCCGCCGAGTAACCCATCCCATGCCACAGCTCCTCGGTGATGAACGGCAGCAGCGGGTGAAACATCCGCAGCAGGTGGGACAGAACGAAATCCATGACCGCGACTTTGTTCGCCTTGAGCGCGGCATCCTCGCCGAAGAACGCGGCCTTGCTCGCCTCCACATACCAGTCGCAATACTCGCTCCAGAAGAAGCGGTAGAGCGACTGCACGGCGGTGGCGAAGTTGTAGCTCGCCAGCGCGTCGGTGACCTCGCGGATGGCGAGGTCGAGGCGCAGGAGAATCCACTGGTCATCGCTGCTAAGGAGCTTCGCATCCATCTCGCCTTGCACTTCGCCGCCCTGCATCTGGCGGAAACGGCAGGCGTTCCAGAGCTTGTTGCAGAAGTTGCGGCCCAGTTCCACGTCCTTCTCGTCGAAGAGCACGTCCTGGCCGAGCGGCGCGCTGCGCATCGTGCCGAAGCGGAGGGCGTCGGCACCGTATTGGGCGATGAGCACGAGCGGGTCGGGCGAATTGCCGAGGGTCTTCGACATCTTGCGGCCCTGCTTGTCGCGGATGATGCCGGTGAAATAAACGTTCTTGAACGGCAGGTCGCCCATGAACTCGTAGCCAGCCATGATCATGCGCGCGACCCAGAAGAAGATGATGTCCGGCCCGGTGACGAGGTCGGTGGTGGGGTAGAAGGCGCGGAGGGTTGGGGCGTTGGCGTCGCTGGCCTTGTCACCCGTCCAGCCCATCGTGGCGAACGGCCAGAGCCACGAGCTGAACCAGGTGTCGAGGACATCGGGGTCTTGGGTGAAGCCAAGCTTGTTTAGCTCGCTTGCTTCCACGGCTGAATCCGTGGCAGCCGTGAGCTTTATCGTTTTGCCTTCCGGACTCCATTCGATCAGAAGGTAGGTTTGCTCTGACGCTTTTCCTGCAAACCCCAAACCCTGAATCATCAAATGGACATGCCCCGCCGAGTCTTTCGATTGCTCATAGATTGGTCTCAGGACTGCGGGCATGGCCGTGCTGGCGTCACCCTTTGGAAACTCTTTGGTCCACACCGGCACGCGATGCCCCCACCAAAGCTGGCGGCTGATGCACCAGTCCTGAATGTTCGACAGCCAGTGGTCATACACCTTCGCCCAGCGGTCGGGATGGAACCGCATCTCCTGGTAGGGCGCGGTGTCCTCACCGCGCCGCAACGCATCGCTGCCCGACGGCGCGGTGAGGACAGCGCGCCCTACCTCGCCCGGCTGTTCCACACACGCCTTCGACACCTCCACGCTCGGATACCTCAGGAACCATTGCTCGCTCAGGCGCGGCTCGATGGGGACATCCGCGCGCTGGCTGAAGCCGACGTTGTTCTCGTAAGGCTTCTCTTCAACCATCGCGCCCAGCTCCGCCAGTTTCTCCGACGCCACCTTGCGCGCCTTAAAGCGGTCCAGCCCGCGCAGGTCTGCACCTGCTAGGTCGTTCATCGTGCCATCGGCGTTGATGACTTCGATCACGGGCAGCTTGTGGCGCTGGCCGATGTCGAAGTCCGCCTTGTCGTGCGCGGGCGTCACCTTGAGCACGCCGGTGCCGAACTCGAAGTCCACATGCTCGTCGCCGATGATGGGAATGAGCTTCTGCTCGCGCGGCAACTCGACGGGCAGCGGCCGCACGATGTGCTTGCCGATGAGGTGCGCGTAACGCGGGTCCTTCGGGTTCACGGCCACGGCGGTGTCGCCGGGGATGGTCTCCGGACGCGTCGTGGCGATGGTCACCCATGTGCCGGGAGTTTCCGCCACCTCGACCTTGAAGTGATACATGAAGCCCTTCTGCGGCTTCATCTCCACTTCCTCGTCGGAGAGCGCGGTCTGCGAGGCGGGGCACCAGTTCACCATGCGCTTGCCGCGATAGATGAGGCCCTTCTTGTAAAGCTCCACGAAGACCTTCTGCACGCAGCGCGAATACTCCGGGTCCATCGTGAACCGCTCGCGCGTCCAGTCACACGAGCAACCGAGTTTCTTGAGTTGGTTGATGATGATGCCGCCGTGCTTTTCTTTCCACACCCAGACGCGCTTGAGGAATTCCTCACGGCCGAGGTCGTGCTTGGTTTTCTTCTCGTCGCGCTTCAACGCCTTCTCCACCTGCACCTGCGTGGCGATGCCCGCGTGGTCGGTGCCGGGCAGCCAGAGGACTTCCTTGCCGTCCATGCGCGCCTTGCGGCTGAGGATGTCCTGAATGGTGTTGTTGAGGACGTGCCCCATGTGGAGCATACCCGTGACGTTCGGCGGCGGGATGACGATGGAGTAGGCGGGACGCTTGTCGGAGACGCGCGCGGGGTCGGCGGTGAAGCAACCTTGCTTCAGCCAGAAGTCATACCATTTGTCCTCCACGGACTGCGGTTCGTAGGCTTTGGGAATCTCGATCATGGGAAAAAATTTTCAGCCACAGCTTTTCACAGATGAAACACAGATTGGCTTCAGAGCAAAAACCTCTGTGTTCAATCTGTGTTCATCTGTGGCTCAAATCACTTCTTCAGCAACGCGAACTCCATGCTGTCCACCAGCGCCTGGAGGCTCGCTTCGATGATGTTCTCGCTCACGCCCACAGTGCCCCACTCGCGCTTGCCGTCGGTGGAGGTGATGAGCACGCGGGTCTTCGCGGCCGTGCCGGCCACGCCGTCGAGGATGCGCACCTTGTAGTCAGTGAGCGTCACCTTCTTGAGCTGGGGAAAGGATTTTCCCAGCGCACGGCGGAGCGCGCCGTCCAGCGCGTTTACCGGGCCGTCGCCCTCGGCGACTTCGTGGTGAACTTCCTTGCCGACGCGCACTTTGACCGTGGCCTCGTTGGTCGAAGACTTCCGATTGCCACGCATCGAAACGTGGTAGTCGTCCACGGTAAAGAGCAATTCGGGGTTATGGTCGAGGATGCCGCGAATGAGCAACGCAAGCGACGCCTCGGCGGCCTCAAACTCGTAGCCCGCGTGCTCCAGCTCCTTCACGCGGTCGAGAATCTGTTTCGCCTCCGGCGCGTGGTCCGCGAGTTTGAAGCCGAGGTCGCGCGCCTTGAGCAGGATGTTGCTGCGGCCCGCGAGGTCGCTGATGAGAATGTTCCGCTCGTTGCCGACCAAGGCCGGGTCAATGTGCTCGTAACTCGCCGCGAGCTTCTGCACCGCGTTGACGTGGGTGCCGCCCTTGTGCGCGAACGCCGCCGAGCCAACCCACGGCTGGCGCGGGTTGTGGCGGAGGTTCGCGATTTCATCCACGAACTGGGAAAGCTCCTTGAGCTTGCGTAGCGAGGCAGCGGGTAAACACGCCTTGCCCAGCTTAAGTTGGAGACAAGGGATAACGCTCGTCAAGTTGCAGTTGCCCGTGCGTTCGCCGTAGCCGTTGACGGTGGCCTGCACGTGGCACGCGCCCACTTCGACGGCAGCCAGCGCGTTCGCCACGCCGAGGCCGATGTCATCGTGCGTGTGGATGCCCACGCGGCAGTTCAGCCGGCCAATCGCAGCCTTGGTGATGGCGGCGACTTCGCTTGGCAGGCAGCCGCCGTTCGTGTCGCACAGCACGACCATGTCCGCGCCCGCTTGCTCGGCGGCCTGCCACGTTGCAAGGGCGTATTCGGGATCGAGCTTGTAGCCGTCGAAGCAATGCTCGGCGTCGTAGATGACGTATTTCCCGTGGTCCTTCAGGTAACGCACGGTGTCGCCGATCATGCCGAGGTTTTCATCCGGCGTGCAGCGCAGGACTTCCTTCACGTGCAGCATGGAGGTCTTGCCGTAGATGGTCACGACGGGTGTCTCGGCTTCGATGAGCAGTCGCACCTGGTCGTCGTGTTCGACGGTCGTGGCCTTCTTCCGAGTGGAGCCGAAGGCGGCGAGCTTCGCGTGCTTGAACTTGCGCCGCTTGGCCTGCGCGAAGAACTCGATGTCCTTCGGGTTGCTGCCCGGCCAGCCGCCCTCAATGTAATGAATCCCGAAGGCGTCAATGCGCTCGGCGATGCGGAGCTTGTCCGCGACCGAGAAGTTGATGCCTTCGCCCTGCGAGCCATCTCGGAGAGTCGTATCGTAGAGTTCGACAGCTGGTTTCATCACAACCCGCCGCAGCGGGAGCGTGTCTTCTACGGGAACGCCGGGAAGGTGGCAAATCCCAAAAGGACTCAAACGAACACGCGGGTCGCATCCGGACGCTAACCCCGTCCGCAGCGGCCACGAGCGAAACGAATGCTGGAGAGGTTCGGATGGCTCACTGCGGGCATCGCCGCTGCATACCGGGACGGCCCGCGCTCCGGGCAGTGCGCGAGGCTGCCGCTGCTACGAGGCCCCGCTCAATAGTCCGCGATGGAGCCGTCCTTGAGCTTCGCGCCGGGCCACTTGTAGGACTGCGGTTTCTTCGCCGCCTCATCGAGCACCTTTTCATCCATCTCGACGCCGAGGCCGACGCCCTCCGGCAAGGCAACATAGCCCTCCTTGTCCACTTGCCAATCCATCGTGGCGATGCCCTTGGGGTTGAAGCCGAAGTTGGTCGGGTAAAACTCGTGGATCAGGAAGAGCGCCGTGGCGGCGATGGCGTGGATGCTGGCGGAGATGCCGAGATTGCTCGCGGTGCAATGCGGCGCGAGCGGGACCATGTAGGTCTCGGCCAGCGCGGCGATCTTGCGCATCTGGCTGATGCCGCCGGTGTGGCAGCAGTCGGGCTGGAGGATGTCGAGGCAGCGCTCCTGCAAGTAGGGGATGAAGCCCCAAATGGTGCGGTCGCGTTCGCCCGCCGCCAGGGGGATGTTGATGGCCTGCTTGAGGCGTTTGAAGACCTCGATGTTGCCGGGCACGGCGGGTTCCTCGATGAAGAGCAAGTCGTAGGGCTTCAGCGCGCCGGCGAGCTGGATGAGCGTCGCGGGCGGCACGGCGCAATGGGCGTCGAACATCACCGCGCCGTCGGGGCCGACGCGCTCGCGGGCGTCGGCGATGGCTTTGACCATGCGCTGAATGTCGGCGGGCGAGCCGGAATGTTCGTAGATGCCGTGGGGCGGAACCTTCAGCGCCTTGGGCGTGTGATAGACGCGGATGCGGTCGCGCACGGGGCCGCCGAGCAGACGGTAGACGGGCACGCCCCAGAGCTTGCCGGCCAGGTCCCACAGCGCGATGTCAATGCCCGAGATGACGTGGACCATGAACGGCCCGCCGCGGATGTCGCGGTGCGCGCGGTAGAGCTTCTGCCAGAGGTGCTCGATGCGCGTGGGGTTCTCATCCTGGAGCAGCTCGTAGAGCGAGGCCAAGAGGGTGATGGCCACGCGGATGTCGGTGCCCTTGATCTCGCCCCAGCCGCTGACGCCGTGGTTGGTGTCAATACGGAGGTAGAGGATGGGCCCGATCCACCAGGACTTGTAGCCGGTGATGCGGATGGAGGAGGACTTGTCGGCGACGGTGACGGCGGGATTGCGTTCGGCGCTCAGGGCGTCCTGCACCATGCCGAAGCCGGTGGCGGCCAGGGCACCCAAGGCGACAAAATCCCGGCGGGAGGAAGCGGAAGGCTGATTCATGGGCGGAGCTTTCGGGGACGCCGCGCGGAATGCAAGTCCCCGCTTGAGCCGGGGTGCGACGGTCACCACTCACCGGCGGGCCGGGAAATTGGGATTGCCTGCCAGCCAATCTCTCCCCTAGCGTGTGACTGCTAGCAACCAACCATCAACCATGTATTTCGGCGCTGATTACTATCCCGAGCACTGGGTCTTCCCTTACGACGGAACGGCAGAGGAACCCGAGTCGCGCTGGGAGCAGGACGCGCAGCTCATGGCGCACGCTGGCATGAACGTCGTCCGCATGGGCGATTTTTGCTGGGGCCTCTGCGAGCGTGAGGAGGGCAAGTTCGACTTCGCCTGGCTG
>JAYTIO010000522.1:0-5296 GCA_043731805.1 Pedosphaera sp.
TCAAACCCGTCCACCCATTCCTCGCGGGTGATCTCCCCTCGGGCATAGCGCTCATCCAGGATGGCCTGCTGCTGCGCTCTGGAGGCCCGCCATGCCACGACGTTGGTGCGGTTGGGGCTTTGGTTTTGGTCGGGCACGTCTCAGGGAGGGGTGTCAATGCAAACGGCCCGCACCATTTCGGATGCGGGCCGTTCGTAAATCTCAGTCAGCTCTTAGCTGGAGACGTTCTTGAGGAGCTGGCAGGCGTCCGTCAGGAGGATCTTGTTGGTCCGGTTGCTGCGCACGCGGAGCTTGCTGCCGCGGCGAGCTTCGTCGCGATAGGACTCCGAGGTGAAGAGGCCGCCGGGGCTGTCCGCGCTCCAGACGATGGTGCGTCCGAGGCCGCCGTTCATGAAGTCACCGGCTCCAGTTTTGATGAGCGCTGCGTAGGTGTCGCCCCAGACAGAGGCCAGCGAGACCGTCTTGCCTTTCAGTGCCACGTTCACGGATTTCTCAGCGACGAGCACGCGCTTGAGACGGAACGCTTGTGCTACCGTCTGCTCAACGATCGCTGATCCGCCGGCATTCGTGTTCAGCGTGCCATAGACGTAGGTGGACAGGAAGGCGTTGCGCCTCCAGAGGTTCCAGTTCGTCAGGGAAAGCACGAGGGTGTCGGGACGTTCGCCGCGCAGCGTCATGGCCTCGATGCCTGCGTTGACCTGCTGCGGGATGTCGGATGCGGTGGCGACCACGGTTGGGGTGGTGGACCAGCCGGTGGCGGTGGAGAGAGAGATGTTCGAGCTGAACGTGGTGGCGTTCATCAGGGCCGCCGCGCACTCCATCTCGTAGTCGAGCATGAGGGCGTTGGAGAGCAGCTTTCCAGTCACCATCTCCGCGTCGAAGAAGTTCGCCATGCGGGTGGCAACCACGTCATCGACGCGCTCTTCGAGACCGTATTCCTCGGTGAAGAACGAGCCCCAGGTGAACTTGCGGTCCAGCTCGTTGTAGCTGCCGGTGTCGTTGCGCTTGGTCGAGCTGTTGAACACCGTGCTGCTCGTCGGCTGCCGCCCGGCATTGAGCAGCTCCGCTTCCTTCTTCGGAAAGATCGGGTAGCGGCCGGTCTCGGTGTCGGACGGGTAGATCGGGAAGATCTCCTGGCCGATGTAGCCGGCCTCCTGGCCGCTCGCTTCCATGAGAAGCGTGCTGATCTCGGGCCGTGGGGTTGCGTCTGCTGTATTGTAGGGCATGGCTTTTTAGTGGGTGAGTGGTGTTTCCGGTTTAGAACAGGATGGCGCGGATTACTGCGCCGGCATTGCCTGCCGGTGCGGCGTCGATCGCCACGCCAATGGGTTGGGCGGCGGTGCGAAGGCATACGGTGCCGTCCGTGGTGTCCATCTCCAAGAGGGACCCGGCTGGGATGGCGGTGGTGATGCCGGCCCCGAGGGTGACGAAGTGGAACCCTCCGGCAGCGCCCTTGAGGTGGACGGCTGCCGCCCTGCCGATCACCGTGTCTCCGGAGTTTGCCGCGGCGCTGTTTCCGCGGATCATGGTTCCGATGATCGCCTCCCCGGTGCCATCAGTCTGGAGCGGAAGGACGCCCGTGGTGATCGCGATGCCGGTGGAGGTCATCTTGACCAGGATGTGGCTGGATGCCGAGAGATCGGCGCTGACCGGAAGTGAAACGACGCTGTTTGTATTCATGGTTCGAGGATTTGGAGAGTGTGTCGCTTAGGCGTGGATGGTCTGGGACTGCACCCAGTCGGCGTGCAGCGCGGGGCCGTTCGGCTCCTTCATGGCAAACATGATGGCCTGGCCGGGGGTGCATTTCTTCTCGGCTTCGAGGGCCTTGAGGCGGACCTGGAAGGGGTGGAGTTCGCCCGTGGCGTTCGCGCCGAAGAGCCGGATGCCGCTGTCCACGCCGGCCTTGACCGGGCGGGTGCCCGTGCGGACGTGGAGCTGGAGGGCCTCGATCTGCGCGACGGCCTTCTCGGAGAACTCGCGGAGTTCCTTGTTCTGTGCGGCGAGGGCGATGAATTTCGCCTCGACCTTGCCAGCTTCCTGCGCTTCCGCAAAATTGATCTCGGCCTGCTCCTTGGCGTTGAACTTCGCCTTGAGCTGGATCAGCTCGCGGTGGAGGGCCTGAAACTGTGCGCTGCCTGCGCCCGCTGCGGCACTTGCGCCGGCCATTTCGCCTGCGCCCTGCTGGCCGCCCTGAGCGCCTTCCATCTGGCCGCCCTGCTCCTGGCCTTCCGACTGCGCCTGCTCACTGCCGAGGTTCGCGTTGTATTCGCCGACTGCGGCATCGACTTCGGCGCGGGTGATCCCGTTGGCCGCCAGATCCTCGTCGCTCATTGCGTTGAGCTGCGAGAGCTGGTCGAAGAGGTCCTGGTCGCCCTGCGGCTCCTGCTGGCCCTGCTCGTTGAGGTGGGCGACGATCTGCTGGTTCATCTGCTCGGCGGCTTCGAGGCGGCCGGACATTTGCTGGACGGCGGCGAGGATTTCGGCCATCGTTGGTTCTGCGGATTGCTGGTTGGGATCGGCCATAAAGTTTAGTGGTTTGCGAGTTACGAGAAAGTTTAGATTGTCAACCGGATTGGCTTTCGCGAGCGCGATGATCTGCCGCTTGAGGTCGGCGGAAGCGGGGGCGTCCGGCACGCTGAAAAGGGACTTGTTCGCGGCCGGCCTGACTACGCAATCTGCGCTCAGCAGCGCCTCGGGATGCGCGCACTTTTTCCCATTGCGCAGCACTCCCTGCTTGTCCCCGCTGAATGCTAGGCTGAAGCCAAAGCACTCGCTCATATCCTGACATCTTTCGAGCATCACCGGGGTCTCATCGTGAGACTTGAGGAGATGCCAGTCGCCCCTCCATTTGTCGCCATCCTTGCGGAAGTTCTGGATCGTGCCGTTCATACTGATGATTCCTGATCCGTGATCGAGGAGCACTGGAACCTTCTTCATTGCAGTCCCCAGCTCGTGAAAGCTGTTCACACTCTGATCGTCCACGTAGAGGTCGTGGCCGGTGGCCGTGATCCCGCTGGTGATCAGGCTGATTCCGCGGACCACGCAGTTTTGATGGTCGATCGTCCCGGTCAGCCCCGAGAAGACGGTGTTGTTGTGGAAGTGGATGGTTTCGAGCTGAGGCATACGCCACAGTCGAATGTGTCAATTTAGGTCAACTGCAAATTTGCACTCACGCCCCCATGCGGCGCAGGCAGTGGATGATCTTGTCGGCCTTCCTTGGGTGGTTGATTGCCAGCCACAATCCGAGCCAGAGGACCGGATCGTTCACCTTGCGCGCATCCCCTTGATCTTGCTGAGAAGTTTTTCAAGCCCCATCCCGCCCCCGGTAAAGGCCGCGCCGCCCACGGCCAGCTTGCCGAGGTTCTTCCCGCTCAGCGGAGGTGTCTCCTGCTGCTCTTTGTAGGCGACGTGGATGGCCTGGGGTGAGATTTGCTCCCCGTTGGCGTCAGTGAACTGGCCGAGCGGGGAGCGGGGGCGTGGGTCGTTGCCAAAGAGGATGGTGTCGAGTTGCTCGCGGGCGGACAGCATGGTGGCGGTGCCGGGCTCGCTGTTGGGCACCTCTCCGATGAGAGCGTGGCGTTTATCCCTGTCTCTCTTGCGGGCCTTGTTCAGGAAATATGTGGCCGCCAGCACAGATGGCACAGCGCCCAGTCCAGTCATCGCGGCGGTCATGGACTTCGGGTGCTTCTCGTAGAGCTTCTGGGCCTTGTCCATCATGCCAAAGCTGATGATGGAGTGGAGTTCGTCTTTGGCGGACCAGTTGTGCTCGCGGAGCATTCCGGCCGGCGGTTCCGAGTGGACGATGTTGGTGTAGTCGGACGGCTTCATTTTCACGGGATTCCCTCGGCGAATATCGGAAGCGCGCTTGTACACTTTGGCCTTGCGCGCCATGTTCTTTGTCGCCTTCAGGATGCCCGATTTCGATCGGATCATGCCAATGGCTGCGACTGCTCCAGTAAGCGGAACCGCGAGAGCGGCGGCGGCGTGGATGCCAGTCGTCTTCACGTCGTCTTTGAGGGTCTGGCGCTTCTTCGCTAGGTAGGCGTCCTCGTTTCGGTTGAGCGCGGGCTGCAAGAGGCTGCGAGCGCCAATCCCGGCTGCGATTCCTGCAATGCCACCCTTGATCACGCCGCGGCGGCCTGCTGCGATCCCGCCGGCCACCATGCCGGGCAGTGCCCCGCCGAGGGCTGACATTCCGAAGCCTCCGAGATTCCCTTCGATGTATTGCTGCTTGGACAACCGATCTTTGAACTGCCGGTCTGTGATGTCCTTGAATTCGATGATGTCTTCCATCTCGGAGGAAAGCATCTTCGCGTGATCGCGCTCAGTCATCTTTCGCGAGTAGTGATTCCCGATCAACCCACCAGCCAGCGCCGGAAGCAGCGCTGTGGCCCTGATGGCCATGAGGCTTGGCTTTCCTTTTCCGGCCGCCATCCTCGACATCCCGCGCTTCGCGAGGGCCTGCGCTGCCTTTCTTCCGGCATACGAACCTGCGGTTACGCCGACAGCCGTTGGCGCTGCGTGCTTCAGAATCAGTGATGTCGGATAGTCTTGTCCCTTCTCTGCGTATTTCTCCTCCGCCTCCAGCATTGGCTGGATTCCAAGGGTTCCACCAGTGATCGCTCCGGTGTAGCCGGCTTTCCTCCAGCCGTCTCCAAACTCCACGATCTCCTGAAGCTCCTCACGCGCTCCCATGGCTCAGGCTTTCTTCTTGCCGAAGATGAACTTGCCCTTGGTCTTCTTCTTGCCCTTCATTTCCTTCTTGTCGTCCTCGTCGGGCTCCTTCTCGAAGTTGATCACCTCATCCAGTCGGGCGTTGAGCTGCACCAGTTGGGAGTGGCGGGCGGAGAGGGCGTATCGGCCGCGGGTGATGGCGCGGGTGGCGATCCGCTTCAGGACGCCCATGCTCCCGAGGCTGCTCAGTCCGTCCCTTGCGATCTCGTGCTTGCCTGCGGCCAAAAGTCCCTTGCCGGCCTCCGTGGCCTGCCGCCCGAATCGAGCGGTGCGAGCAATGGCTCCGGTGACTGCGCCCTTTGCGGAATCCGCGGCTGCTCCGACACGCGCCATTGGTTGCGCGGCTTTCATTGCTGCGAGCCGGTCTTGAATCCCGGAGGTGGCTCCTGAGACCGCCTGTTTGGCTGTGTTCGTGTAGTCGGTGGCTGCTGCCGAAGCTGTGCTGACACCCGATGAAAGCGCCCCCTTGATGTCCGACACGTTGGCCGCGCTACCCATGCGCGTCGCGTTCCATGCCTGCTTCATGCTGGTCGGCGCGAGCCCGCCACCGTATTCACCCTGC
>JAYTIO010000523.1:0-2457 GCA_043731805.1 Pedosphaera sp.
GTGCAGTCCAACGGCTACAGCTTCCAAATCGAGCTGACGCACAAAATCTGGCGGCAGGGCCTGACCGTGACGGAGGTGCCCATCATCTTCACCGACCGCTTCCAGGGGAACTCGAAGATTTCCAAAGGCATCGTGAAGGAAGCACTCTTCATGGTGTGGAAACTGTGGTTTCAAAACGGGCTGCGGCGCAAACCACGCAAGCCTTCGCCGCCTCGGTCGAACTAGTTCAGCACGCATTATGAAAGCCTCGCTCCCCACACTCCTCACGGGCGTCGTTGGCCTCTGGCTCACCGCCTCAGTCGGAGCCATCACCATCCAGCCCACGTTCGATGCCTCCATCACCAATGCCGCCAATGCCGTGGCCATCACCAACGCCATCAACATCGCCATCCTCAACCTGCAATCCAACCTCACCGACAACTTGACGGTGAAAATCCTCTTCACCAGCGACCCCACCATCAGCCTGGGGCAAAGCTCGACGTGGGAGACGGCGTATGCCTATGCCGGTTACCTAGCCGCCTTGCGCAGCCGCGCGACGAGCGCGAGCGATGCCCTGGCCTTGAGCCGCATCCCCAACTCCGCCACCGACCCGCTCGTGAACGGGACCCAAATTCAAATCAAGCAACCGCTCGCCCGTCTCGTGGGCTTGGACACGGGCTATGGGCCCGATGGTTTTGATGCCACCATCACGTTCAATATGCCGCTGATGAATTTCACCCGCCCCCCCGCCGATCCGCAGAAATACGACTTGGTCGCGACCACCGAGCACGAGATCAACGAAGTCTTGGGCTTCGCCTCGAACTTGGGTTACGGCTTCCCCAACGACCCCATCGCCCCCGTGGACTTGTTCCGCTACACCACCAACCTCGTCCGCACCTACACGACCAACGGCGACGATGCTTACCTCTCCATTGACGGCACCAACCTACTGGCCCGCTTCAACCAGCAAGCCGACGGCGACTATCACGATTTCTGGAGCGCAACCGCGACGTGGAGCCCGCCGGGCACGCCGCCTGGTCCGCAGGTGCAGGATGCCATCGCCTGTCCCGGCGGGTTTCAAGACGAAGGCCCGAACGAGTTGCTCGTCCTCGACGTGATCGGCTACACGCTCGCCAACACGCCGCCGCCCGCGCCGCCCGCGCTGACCATCGTCCCCAGCGGCGCAAACCAAGTGACCCTCGCGTGGTCGAACAGCTCCACCGGCTTCGTCCTGCAAGAGCGCGCGGCCTTCACCAATGGCACTTGGACCGCCGCCGCCAGTGGGGGCAACAACCCCGCCGTCGCCAGCGCCACGGCCCCGCAGAAATTCTTCCGCCTCTTCAAGGCCGCGCCATCCGGCATCCACCCGCGTCCGGTGGAACTCTCCGCGCCCACGCAGCGCCGGCTCGTCACCCACCGTCTCCTCCCACGCCTGCCATGAACTACTGGCTCGTGAAGTCGGAACCGGCGGCTTACGCGTGGGCGACGTTCGTGAAGGACGGCGGCACCGCGTGGACGGGCGTGCGGAACTTCCAGGCGCGGCTCCACCTGCGCACCATGCGGTGCGGCGACCTCGTGTGCTTCTACCACAGCGTGACGGACAAACAAGTCGTCGGCGTCGCAAAGGTCACGCGGGAGGCGTATCCCGACGCGACGGCGAAGGAAGGCGACTGGTCGTGCGTGGACCTCGCGCCGGTGAAGGCGCTGGCGAAACCCGTCCCGCTCGACGCCATCAAGGCCGACGCCGCGCTGGCAGGCATCCCGCTCGTGCGGCAGTCGCGCCTCTCGGTCTCACCGCTGGCCAAGGAACAGTTCGCGCGCGTGCTGGCGCTGGGCGGGACGAAGGTGTGAGCGGCCGCGCGGATTTGTGGCAGCTTGCGCCATGAAGCGTTGGTCCCGCCTCGCACTGACCGCCTTGGGGCTCTGCCTCAGCGCTGCGTGCGGCACGCTACGGACGGAGCCAACCTCACCTCCCGCCGCCCGTGCCGGGGACTTGCAGTCGCCGTCTCTCACTGCGGTGACCCAACCCAGCGGCGGTTGCAAACCGCCGGCACGGGCGTTGCAGAAATGGAACCCGCTCTGGTGGTTCGGCAACGTGGACGACCCGGAGCCGCCGGCGTGGTATCGGCCCGGCTCGCCAAGCCGCCGCTGGCTCTGGCAACTGCGGAACCCACTCCACAATTTCACCTTCTACGTCATCGGCGTGGCGGACAAACCCTTCACCCGCACGGGCAAGTTTCCTGAAGCCGTCTTCGCGCCGGACGGCGGGTGGAACTGGGCGGTCACGTGCTATCGCTGGCTGCGGCTGCCGTTCGTTTCGTTCAACGGGGAGTGGGGCCGATTTTACTTCGGCTGGCGCGAGCGGGGGAATTTTGGGTGCAAGGTGAGCTGCGGAAGAACCCAGACGCCAAGCGCCAAACGCAAGACGCCTGAGGAACCCTGTAGCGGCGGTCTGTGACCGCCGTCTTTCCTTAGGTT
>JAYTIO010000524.1:0-3798 GCA_043731805.1 Pedosphaera sp.
CAAGCAAGCGCCCAGGCTTCGACGCCAAGTCCTCCTGCCTCGAAGCCCAAGTCGCCAATCTTGCCGACGAAATCGCCTACTACAGCCACGACCTCGACGATGGCCTCGATGCCGGCCTCCTCACCGAAACCAAACTTCGCCGCGACGTGAAGCTCTGGGCCGGGGCTGCGCGCCGGGCGAAGCGCGAGCACGGCGAGATGCCGGATGAATGCCGCCGCTACTTCATCATCCGATGCCTTATTGACGACCATGTGCGCGACGTCGTCGAGACCAGCGAAGCCAGCATCGCCGCCGCCCAGGTGAAGTCCGCCGACACCGTCCGCCTCCACGCCAAGCCGCTCATCCGCTACAGCGACGCGCGCCGGAAGCTGAACCTCGAGCTGCGGAAATACCTCTACCAAAACCTCTACCTCAGCGACGCCGTCCACGCCCCGCACGTCCGCGCGACGCAGATGCTAAAGGAACTCTTCCACCACCTCCTCCAGCACCCCACCGACACCGATGCGTGGACGCACAAGTGGGCGGAGCAAGAAGGCTGGCCGCGCGCGGTCTGCGATTATCTGGCGGGGATGACGGACCGGTATGCGATGGAGGAACATCGCCGGCTTATAGGCCGGGAGTGAGCAGGTGCGTGGTCTTTAGAAGTGGAACGTAGGATTCCAGATAACCTCGGAATTGACGTTCTCGCTCAGTTGCGAGGTTCCACCGAAGTTTCCTCCGTTGGTGATCGCAGAGACCTTGTAGAAGCCAGCGTGTCCGTCGCAGAACGCAATGTTCCCTCCGCCGCCACCCTTGTCGCCGTGCCTGGCGGCAAAATTCCGCCACCTCGAGAACGGCAGCGACGAGTTGAACTGCGGGCTGCCGTTCACCACTTCCGCCGACGGGCTGAAAACGGAATCGAACATCAGGGCGGTTTGTGCGGGTTTGGAGATTTGCCCCAACCGCGCGGTGCCGGGATAGGCCGGAATGTTGCCGCCGGCATCGCGCTTGACGTCGGTGTTCATGTTGTAGCTGAAGAAACCATACTGGCCGCCGGGCGAGGTGTTGTTTCCATTGACCACCGTGGCAAAATCGTTGTTGTAGAAGCGCGCGGCATTGCAGTGCATCAACTTGCTGAGGCCATTGCCGGGAAATGGCAGGATCAAACTGGCGGGCTGCGCGCCGGACGAGGGTCCGGGAGCGACCCAGAAATTTGACAGCGGCTGGGTAATCCCGGCGGCCAGGGCATTAAACCAGGCGGCGCGATCCTGCGGGTTGCCCGCCGTGGGATCAGCGGCGAGGTTCTCGGGGTAGTTGTTCCCCGTCCCCGCACCATCGCGGACCATCCGGTCGTCGTTGTCTCCCGAATACATGATCTGGGCCGTTCCCCACTGCTTCAGGTTGGAGAGGCACGAGGTTTGTAGGGCCTTCACCTTCGCCTTGCTCAGGGCCGGCAACAGCATCCCCGCTAGGATCGCGATGATGGCGATGACAACGAGGAGTTCAATGAGAGTGAAGGCGCGGCCAAGGCTGCCTTCGCGGGAGGGGCTGGGCTGGTTCATGCAGTTGGTGTCAGGATGGGTCTGGTTGCTTCGGTGCGTCAGGTTCCTGACGCGCTGGGTGGCACCGTAGTCACGGGTTTTCTGCCCGGCAAGCGTGCTTGCGTTACGGACCGGTGAAACCTTTTCCGGCCACGCGGCACCGCGCGGCCACGATTTGAAATTGGACAAACGCACGGTCCAACGCCACGCTGCCCCACACAACCATGAGCGCCGACCCCCACCTGAATGCCGAGCTGGAAACCCTCAAGGCCCAGGTGCAGGCCCTGCATGAGAACGAGCAGCGCCTCATGGAGATGGTGAAGGTTTACGCCGGCCTGCTCATCGGCATGGCGGCCATCCTCGTCCTCTTCGCCTGGTTCGCCAGCCACAAGAATTACGAGCGCGATAAGCTCGCCATCCAGAAATCCCTCGAGACCGTCAACGAGCAGCGCTACGCCGCCTTCAACCGCGAACTGGACAGCACGCTCCAAGCCCGCCTCGCCACCCGCGAACAGGCGCTCGACCGCAAGCTTGCCGAGTTCACGCAATCCCTCCGCACCCAGATGGTCTCCGCCGGCGGCGTGTCCAGCAACTCGCTGGCGCAGCAGAACGAGGATTTCAACCGCAAGATTCTCCTCATGGTTGAGGTGATCGAGAACCGCAACGCCCACCCCTTCGGCCTGCTCTACTTCGACTACGCCATCCGCGCGGTGAACACGAAGCAGTTCCCCGCCGCCACGGAATACTTCCTCGCCGCCGCCCTGGCCTTCCAGCGCGCGCGGGACGACGCCAACATGAACACCTGCCTCGCCCGCCTGAACCAGTTTGCCTTCCAGAACCTGAAGGCGGACGACTTTCCGCCCCGCCCGGTCATCGAGGAGAAGTTCGCCCAGCTCGTGGACACGCTCGACAAGGCCAACGTCAACGGCAAACACACCGTCGCGCTCTTAGACCTGCGCAAGGAGTTCAGCGAGGCCAAGAAGCGGACGAAGCCGAAGTGAGGGCTTACGCCGCCGGTTCCCGGCGGCGGCCCGCCATCAGACACTCCAGATAGCCGCACAGCGCCGCCTTGAGCTCCTTGCGCGGCACAATCGCGTCCACCAACCCGCGGTCGAGGAGGAACTCCGCCGTCTGAAAGCCCGGCGGCAGCTCCGCCTGCGTGGTGTCCTTGATCACGCGCGGCCCGGCGAAGCCAATCATCGCGCCCGGTTCCGCGAGGATGAGGTCGCCCAGGCTGGCGTAACTGGCCATGACCCCGGCCGTCGTCGGATGCGTCAGCACGCTGAGGTAAGGCAGCTTGTTCCGCGCGTGGTAGGCGAGGGCGGCGCTGGTCTTAGCCATCTGCATCAGGCTGAACATCCCTTCATACATCCGCGCGCCGCCGCTGGTGGAGACGATGATGACGGGCAGCCCCTTGTCCGTGCCGGCCTCGATGAGCCGCGTGAGCTTCTCCCCCACCACCGAACCCATCGAGCCGCCCAGAAAGCTGAAGTCCATCACGCCCAGCGCCACCCGCTGCGTGCCGAGGGTGCCGATGCCGGTGATGACCGCGTCCCTCAGGCCGGTGTTCTTGCGGTAGGCCTCGAGCTTCGAAGCGTAGGTGGCGACGCCCGTGAACCTGAGCACGTCCACGCTGGTCATGCCCGCGTCCATCTCCTCGAAGGAGCACGTCTCCACCAGCGCGTTGATGCGCTCGCGCGAACCGATGGCGAAGTGGTGGCCGCACTTGGGGTTGGCGCAGACCTTGAGATTCGCGTCCAGCTCCTTGTCGTAAAGCATCGTGGCGCACTTGGGGCACTTGGTCCACAAGCCCTCCGGGATGTCGCGCTTGCGGGACTTGCCGGGGGCCAGCTTGGGCTTCTTGAAGAAGGACGTTTCCGTGGCGTGGTCCGGCGGGGTCACGGCGGCGGGCACCGCCTCGACATCCTCCAACTGGCGCGTCAAAGAAGTATTGGCCATAAGCTCACGCGGGCAAAACGAGCGTCGAAATCACACCCGCACTCTGTCAATTTGCCGGACTGCTTCAAAGCGAAATCATCCAGCCCCGACGCCCTCCTCCCCCCTCGGGCGGGCTGAGCCTCACAGGGGTGCGCAGCGGGTTACGCTCCCAATCAAGACGCAGCCCCTTCGCCAACTGCGCGCGCCAAGCTCACCGCCGATGGGGAGCGCTGACCGCCCTCCCCCTCACGGCACCACCAACTGCCCCACCGCGCTCGCCGCGCTCTCCCCCGCGTCGTTCACCGCCGTCACGAACACCTTCACCGTCGCCCCGCTGGGC
>JAYTIO010000525.1:0-1789 GCA_043731805.1 Pedosphaera sp.
CCGCCCGGCCCGGCGACAGGCCCGCGAACGCCTCGCAGATTTGCAGGATGTGCTCTTCATAGACGACGAGGCCGAACGTGCTCCGCAGGCAGGCTTCCAGCGACGGATGCGGATACACGACCGGTTCCAGGCCCTGATAGCGCCGTGTGAACGAGAGCTTCTTGGATTCGTTGGCCGCGCCGGGCCGGATGACGCTCACAATTGCCACCAGTCCGTCGATTTCCCGCACGTTGGTCATCCGGCACAGGTTGATCATCGCCGGCGACTCGATGTGATGCACCGCCCGGGCACCACCGCCGGCAATCATCTCCCACACCGCGGAGTCCTCCCACGGCTCCAGCGTGGCGAGGTCCACGGCGATGCCGCGCAGCCGCAGGGACTCCCGCGCATCCCGCATCACCGCCAGGCCGCCCTGCGCCAGGATGTCCATCTTCACCAGGCCGATCGCCTCGACGCTGTCCATGTCGAAGTGCGTGGTGGGATAACCCTTGGCCGAGGTGAACGTGGGCGTCAGCGCGTGCATCGGCTGGCGCGAGAGCACGACGCCACACGGGTGCATCTTCGGGTAGCGCGGTGCGCCGTCGAGGCAGGCGGCCATTTCAATCGCCGACCGGTAAGGCTCCTCGTCGAGTGGCAGCGTGTTGGTCTCAGGATTGGCACGCAGCAGTTCGATGAGGCCGGCTCCGCTCTTGGGCGCGGGTTCATCCGGCACCCAGCCGCCGCCAAAGCCCCACGGGAAATGCTCCGTGAACTTGCGCACCTCCCGCTCCGCCACGCCCAGCACCTTGGCCACCTCGGCGAAGGCGCTCCGGGCCTGGAACGTCGAGAACCCGCCGACCACCGCGCAGGGCTCCGCGCCATACTTGGCGAAGATCAGGTCCACCACGTCGTCCTTCCGGTCGTGCGGAAAGTCCACGTCGATGTCCGGGAGCTTGTTGAGGGCCATGCGGTCCTTGTTGAGGAACCGCCGGAAGTAGAGGTCGAAGCGGATGGGGCACACGTCGGAGATGCCGAGGCAGTAGCAGACCAGCGAGTCGGCGGCGCTGCCCCGCGTGATCCACTCGATGCCGTGCCGCCGACACGCCTGAAGGAGGTCCCAGACAACGAGGAAGTATTCCTCGTAGCCCACGTCGGCGATGATGCCGAGTTCCTCGTTCACTTGGGCCTCGAACTGCGCGTGCCGATCGCGGTAACGGCGGCGCAGGCCTTCATGCACCAGCCGGTGCAGGAACTCATGCGCCGAAGAACCGTCCGGCGTGCGGAAGGCCGGGAACTGCGGCTTGGCGGGTTCCAGTGTGAACGTGCATCGCTCCGTGAGCGCGGTTGTGTTCCGAAACAACTCTGGGCTGCTCCCAAACCACTGCGCGAGTTCCCGGCCGGTGTGAAAGTGGAACTGTCCGTCCACGCGCTTCTCCGGGTGCGCCTGCTTGAGCAACGTGAGCGTGCGGATGCTCTGCACCACATCGAACTTCCAGCGGTCGGCCGGCGCGGCATGGTGGACCGGCAGGTGTGGCACGCAGGGGAACGCCGAGCGCACGGGCTGCGTCGGGTCGGTGACGGCGCGGTAGAACCGGTTAGGAAACTGGCCGGCCCAGCGGTCATCGGTTCCGATGGCAAGCAGTCCCTCGGTCAATCCATCCAACCGCTTCACCGGCTGCGAGAGCAACCGGCACAAGTTCTGGTAGCCGGCGCGGTCCTGCACGTAGAGCCAGAGCGGCTGGCCGTCCACCGTCACCTCCGCGCCGACGATGGGCTGGATGCCCGCCTGCTTGGCGAGGGCGCAGAACTC
>JAYTIO010000526.1:0-5936 GCA_043731805.1 Pedosphaera sp.
CCCGCTGATCGTGTGGGTAGGATGCCGCGCGTTGGGGGACAACGCGTTCTCCGTTCCCATCGCTGAAGTATGAAAAGCAACCTCGTCAAAATCCTCGTCAGCCTCGCCGGCGTGGCGCTCATCGCCCTCGTCGCCCTGTTCCTCTCGCTCAACTCCATCGTCAAACACGGCGTCACCGCCTTCGGCCCGGAGGTCATCAAGGCCCCCATCCAACTCGACGGCGTGAGCCTCTCCGCCTTCTCCGGCAGCGGTGAACTGCGCGGCCTCGTCGTCGGCAACCCCGCGGGCTTCAAGACGCCCCACGCCGTGAAGCTCGGCACCGCCAGGCTCCAAGTGAAACCGATGTCCCTACTCAGCGACAAGGTCATCGTGCAGTCCCTCAAGGCCGACGGCGCGGAGATCACCTTCGAGGGCAGCCTCAGCGGCAGCAACCTGGGCAAGATTCAGGAGAACGTGGACGCCTACGTCGCCGCCCTCCTCGGAGCCGCGAAGGACAAGCCGAGCGCGCCCGGCAAGAAGCTTCAAGTGGATGAACTCATCATCTCCAACGCGAAGATCAACCTCAGCCTGACGCTCCTCGGCGGCAAGTCCACGACCATCCCGCTGCCCGACATCAAACTCACCAACCTCGGCCAAGGCGCAGAAGGCGTCACGCCCGCCGAGGTCATCAAGGTGGTGCTCAAGGAAGTCATGACCAAGACCACCGGAGCCGTGGGCGGCTTCCTCAGCAGCGGGGGCAAAGCCCTGCTGGACGGGGCCAAGAGCGTGGGTGGAGCCGCAGCCGACGCGACCAAAGGCGTCACCAAGGGCCTCGGCGACATGTTCAAGAAGAAGGAGTAGCGCCCCCCTCCTGCTCGTAAGCCTGATCCTAATCCTGCTCCCGATCACCGAAGCGGAGCAGGATTCAGATTAAGATTACGAGCCCGAGCGGAAAGCGCGGGTTGAACGCACCCGACCTGTGCCCTCGCACCCGCCCGCCTTCCGCCTTGCCCGGCGGGGTTGGATTGGCTAGCACTTCCCCCGTCCACTCATCCATGACACCCACGCTCAACCACCAAAAACTCCGGCTGACGCGGGCTCTGGAGCGGAAGGACCTGCCCGACGGCACCCGGCTGCTCAAGCAGACCAGCCGCGGCGAGTATCTGGCGCTCACGGCGCAACAGGAGGCCATCCTCGCGGAGTTCGACGGCCAGCAGACCGTGCAGGAGGTGTTGCAAGGACTACTCCACGAGGCGGGTCATCCCAAGATCCGCGCCTTCTACGACCTCGTGCTCGCGGGGCAGGCGAAGGGCTTCCTCCACGAAGGCGACGCGGAGCCGCCCAGCTCTGCGGCGAAGGGCCATCGCTGGAACGTGCGTTGCACCCCGACGGGCGCGCTCGGGCTGGCCGTGTGCCTCATCGGAGCGGGGGCCTCGGCCGTGGCGGTGTCGGAGGTGTCGCTGATTCCCAACGCGCCGGGCTGGTTCCTCACGCTGCTCTCCGTGTCGCTGGGCCTGAGCCTGGCGCACCTGCTGGCGGGCGCGGTCCTGAGCGGCCTGGGGCGCGAGGTTTATCGCCCCGAGCTGCGGCTGGACTTGGTGCTGCCGTTCTTCTCCGTGGACACGCGTGACGCGCTGCTGGGCGGACGGCGGGTGGAGGCGCTGACCGCCTTGCAGATGCTCGCCGCGCCATTTGGCGTCGCGCTGCTGGGCTGGGTGCTGGACGCGACGCCGGTCTTGCTTGCCGGCTGGGTCACGGCGCTGTTGCTGGCCTCGCCCTTCGGCGGTTCGCCGGCGCACGCGCTCTTGCACGCGCTCTTCCGCAAGCAGCACGAGCTGCCGCGCTGCGCCGACACGTTCCTGAATCAGAAGTTCCTCGCGCACCTGTTCGACTGGAAGGCGTCCCTCACCGAGGAGCGCTACTTCATCATGCACTCGACGTGGGCGGTGCTCTGGCTTGGCGCGGTGTTCCGCTTCGCCTCCGAGCTGATGACGCGGCAGGCGAGCGTCAACCCCAACGTCCTCTTCGAGCCGGGTGCGCAAACGGTCATCCTCCTGCTCGCCCTCGTGGTGGCCGCGCCGTTGGTCTTCGGCCTGTGGCTGGTGGGCAAGGCCGGCTACCGCCTGCTCGCGCCGAGGCTCTTCTCCACCGAGGGGCAATTGAGCTTCGAGGGCGGCCAACGCCCCGGCCCGGACGCGACGGTGAAGTTCCTCTCCGGCACGCTCCTGTTCTCGCAATTGTCCGACGCGGAACTCCGCGCCGTGGCCGAGGCGATGGAGTTCCTGGCCGTGAAACCGGGGGCCTACATCATCCGCGAGCGCGACCGGGGCGACCTCATGTTCGTCGTCCACCGGGGCCGCGTGGAAGTGCAGAAGGAAGACGAGGCCGGTGCGCGGCGACCCGTGGCGCAGCTCGGGCGCGGCGAGGTGTTCGGCGAAATCGCGTTGCTCCAGCAAGTGCCGCGCAACAGCTCCGTCCTGGCCGTCGAGCCGACGGAACTCTTCGCCCTCAAGCGGGCGGACTTCGACCGGCTGCTGCTCTCCACGCTCGGGGCCAAGAAAATCCAAGAGGTCGTGCAGGTCTGCGCCTTCCTGCGGCGCAACGCCATCTTCGCCGACTGGCCGCCGCACGCGCTGATGAAGGTCGCGGGGGAGTTCACCTTTCAAGACTACGCGACGGGCACGGCCGTCCTGCACGAGGGCCAGCCCAACGAGTTTTTCTACATCGTTTATGAAGGCGAGTTCGGCGTGCGCAAGGCCGGCGCGCCGATCGCCACGCTCGGCCCCGGCGACTTCTGCGGCGAGATCAGCCTGCTGCAAGGCACCGCCGCCTCCGCCGCCGTGACCGCCCTGCGCCCCAGCCGTTGCCTCAAGCTCGGCAAGGACAGCTTCCTCCAGCTCGTCAGCCGCGACTTCCTCACTGGCGTGGCCATCGAGCGCACCTCGGACCAGCGCATCGTCGAGCTGCGGAAGAAAGGCGGCATCCAATGAGCGCGGTCTTCAAACTCCTGCCCGTCGCCGCCGTCGCCGTCGTGATCGTGATGAACCTCGAGACGCTCAAGAAGAGCGTCAACGTCGTGGGCAAAGTGCAGGGCGCGGCCACCTCGGGCGTCGAGATGCAAGGCATCGCCGAGGCGCTGGCGCGGGACTTCGTCGAGGACAAGAACCTGCCCATCGAAGACTTCGGCGGCTGGCTCAAGGAGAACTTGAACAAGAAGGGCGGCAAGGAAACCACGCGGGACAAATCCAAGGACCCATGGGGCAACGCCTACCGCCTCACCGTGGACCAGGCGAAGAACGGCTTCAGCGTCCTCTCCGCCGGCCCGGACCGGACGTGGAAGACTGCGGACGACCTCGATTACTTCTATGTGCTGACTGGCCTGGAGGGCAAGGGGGCCATCAGCGCCGACCTGGTCAAACGCTCCAACGCCCAGGCCGCGAAATACGCCCAGACCAGCGGCGGCAGCCTCGGTCCCTCTGGCACCAACGCCGCCCCCAACGCCAAAACCCTGCGCCCCGGCACGGCGGTCAAACTCGCGCCCCGGCCCCCGCCCAAGCCCTCCCAGTCCAAAGAGGAAACCACCCGCAAAGTCATCGAAGTCCAGACCATGCGCGCGGCGGCGGGCGATGCGCAGGCCGCCTACGACTTGGCGAACCGCTACATCACCGAGGACGGCGTCTTCAAGGACTACGACGTGGCGAAGAAACTCATGGAGCAGGCCGTGAAGAACGCGAACACCGAATCTCTCCGCGAGAAAGCCCAGACCCAGCTCGACAACCTGAACAAGGTGCTGAACAAGTAGCCGAGCCTCAGCCTGCTTCCAAATGTTGTCAGAAAAATCGGGGCAGAAAGATGGAACCCGACTGCCGAAGTTGTGACGGCGAAGCCGCCGGGTAGCAAAGCCCGCAGCCTGCTGCCACCCAGTTTCACCTCGTTTTCAGGTTCCATCTTCCTGCCCCCATTTTCCTGACTCCGCAGTGCGCGCTGAGTCCCCCGTTTCTTGGGGCTTCCGCCGGTCGCCGCTTCTCCGGTATAACCGCCCCCGCCATGTATTCGCCGAAGCTCGATGACTTCCTGAAGCTCGCGACCCAGGGAAACCTCATCCCGGTCACGCGCCGCATCCTCGCGGATTTCGAGACGCCGCTCTCGGCCTACAAAAAAATCCACGGCCAGGGCGATTCCTTCCTGTTCGAGTCCGTCGAGGGCGGCGAGCACCTGGGCCGCTACTCCTTCGTCGGCTGCAACCCGCGCGCCATCATCAAGCAGACCGGTAACCGAGTAGAGGTAATCGAGAGCGGAAAACTCGTCAGCAGCCACCTCATCACGAGGACCATAACGGAAGCACAATTCCGTAACGTGGATGTTTCTAACGAAGCAATCGTTGATGCCATCAGTGAAGAGCGTGCGGAGCGAGTCCGCGTGATTGCCGGTGAAGGAAGTCATTCTGAGTCTGTCGCGGACGGCCTCGAAGTCGTCGAGCGTGTGCTGGCGCGCTACCGGCCCGTGAACGTCCCCGGCCTCCCGCGCTTCACCGGCGGCGCGGTGGGCTTCATCGGCTACGAGTTCATCCACGACGTCGAGCCCATCGTCCCGCGCCCGCCGAAGGACGAGCTGGGCACGCCGACGCTCTACTTCCTCATCGCCGACGAGTTGCTCATCTTCGACCGTGCGCAGCAAACCATCAGCATCTTGGTGAACGCGGTTTTGGACGATGCCGCCTCGCCGACCGAAGCCTACGAGAACGCAGTTGCTGAAATTGATCGCCTCCTCGCGCTGCTCGAACGGCCGTTGGAGAATCTCCCCGCCACGCTGCCGTCCGAGGTCGCCCCCGCGCCCTTCGAGTCGAACACGCCGAAGGATAAGTTCCTCGCCAACGTCCTCGAGGCGAAGACCCACATCACCGCCGGCGACGTCATCCAAGTCGTCGGCTCGCAGCGTTTCAGCGCGCCCCTCAAGGCCAGCCCGCTGGACCTCTACCGCGCGGCCCGCACCATCAACCCGTCGCCCTACATGTTCCTGCTGGAGCTGGACGGCTTCGCGCTCGTGGGCGTCTCGCCGGAGATTCACGTGCGCTGCGAGGACAGGCTGATTGAAATCCGCCCCATCGCTGGCACGCGCCCGCGCGGCGCGACGCACGACGAAGACCTCGCGATGGAGAAGGAACTCCTCGCCGACCCGAAGGAACGCGCCGAGCACGTCATGCTCGTGGACCTCGCGCGCAACGACATCGGGCGCGTCTGCGTTTACGGCTCGGTGCAGGTGAAGGAGTTGATGGTCATCGAACGCTACAGCCACGTCATGCACATCGTCTCGCAGGTCGAGGGGAAGCTTGCGGCGGACAAGTCCGCGTTCGACCTGATGCGCGCGACGTTCCCCGCCGGCACGGTGAGCGGGGCACCGAAGATTCGCGCGATGCAGCTCATCGCGGAGATGGAAGGCACCACGCGCGGGCCTTACGCCGGCTGCGTGGGCTACTTCAGCTTCAACGGCAACTGCGACACCGCCATCACCATCCGCACCGCGCTGGTGAAGGACGGCCAGGTCTTCATCCAGGCCGGCGGCGGCTGGGTGACGGACAGCGACCCGGAGTCGGAGTTTCAGGAGACGGTCAACAAGTCCAAGGCGATGCGGAAGGCTGTGGCCCTGGCGGAGAGCTTCACTTCGTAGTCGCAACCCGCAGGTTGCGCGTCCGTGGAAATGTCAGCCGCGCATACCGCCACGCGTCGCTGGCCAACGCCCCCGTGAGCCGCCGCCAGGAGGCGTGACGACAGCGCACCTCAGTCCACCAGCAACCCCGTCCTGAGCAAACGCGCGAGCGGCCGGCCAGCTTAAGGGAGGCTCGCCCTGCCAGGGTTACGCCTCCACCGCCACCACGAGGTTGCCCATGATGTAGTCCTTCCGCTCGGGCGTGTTCTTGCCCATGTAGAAGGTCAGGATGCTCGCGGCGTCGGGCTTGG
>JAYTIO010000527.1:0-3001 GCA_043731805.1 Pedosphaera sp.
CGCTGGGCAGCCGATACTTCAAGCCCTGCGGCAGTTTCCCCTCGGCGGTTTCTTTCGCCGTGAGCCATTGGCAAAAGGCCTGCGCGTCCTCCCAGCTCACGCCGACGACGGGATGATCCGGCTCGCGGCCCGCGGGCACGCCGTCCCGGGTCTGCGTCTTCCACGAACCGGCCGCCTGCGGGTTCGCCGCCGCATACGCCGCGTAGTCCTGCACCCGCGTGTCCCACACGCCGAAGAGCACGCGCTCCCCTTTCGTCGGCCCGCCGGTGATCGGCACGGGGACGAACTTCATGACGAGGGTGTTCACAAAGGGCGCGTCCTTCGTGGCGGCGGCGGGGGTGACGCTGGGACCGCCCGCATCGTCCCACTCGACGAGCAGGCCAGTCTGGTAAGAGGGGCCGAACTTTTGCTGCACGGTCGTATCATCCCAGCCGCCGGGAGGGATGTAGGTGTGGAACCAGAGAAGCTCCAAATAGTCCATTGGCCCCGAACCCACCCCGAAACTTTGATTGCCCGGCTCGCCGCCACCGTCTTTCCAGCGCGCCCAATCGGCGAATTTCCAGGGCTCGCCCGTGACCCAGTGCCACTTGTTATCTGGCGTGCGGTAGCCGCCTATCCAGAGCGCAGTCTCCTGCCGCGTGAGGTAGGTCTTCTTTGCCCACTCGGCCTCCTCCTTGGTGGCCAGCGTGGCAAGATGCCCGCCCATGGCCTCGGCCTTGGCCTTGGCCTCAGTCCAGGTGAACCTGCCCTGAACGAACTGGTAGCGGTGGCCGGCGAAGGTAAGGACGGGGGCGTTGGGAGATGAGGAGACGCTGGTGATTGCGTCCAGCTCGCCATACTCGATGTTCTTGATGCGCGGGGGTGTCTTGCCGGGCTCGGTGACGAAGGAAATTTCCAGAGAACCACGGGTGAGGCGTGAATCAGTGGCGGTGGCCAGGAGCTTGCCATCCATCCAAAGGGTGAGCAGCGCGCCTTGGGCGGCGAAAACGGCTTCGTGCGGGGTGGACTTTGCAGCGTCGGACTTCCGCCAGTCGGTCAGCGACTCGTTCAATGACTTGGAAGGTTCCTCGTAGCTGATCCGGGCGGAGATCGTGGACTCCAGTGCATTCGGTTCGGGAATATTCGCCGAATAGGCCATGCTATCGTCTCGCCGCACCTTCAAAGAGACATAGCCGGTGAACACGACGCGCATGATTGGATTGGTGAAGCTCGCGCTGCCGCCGGGCGGGAAGCCCGCCTTCCGGTTTGCGACCAGCCACTCGCCCTCCGTCTTCAGCGTTCCTTCACGCAAGCCCCTGGCGCGAATTTCCTCCGTGGCGTCGATCCATGCGCGCGGCTGCGGGTAGGCGGGGGTAGAGGTGGAGACTTGGGGAGCGGGAGACTTGGGGACTTCGGAAAGGCCCGCGAGCTTCAGTGCCTCGGCCTCGGGGAGGCCGTCGAGGTTGAGGACTTCCACGTCGCGAAAACTCAACTGCGTCATAAGTGTCGCGATGCCCTGTTCCGTGATGCCCGTGGTTCCTGCGGAGACCATGCGACCATCGAACTTGGCGACCGCGCGCGTTCCGATCACGGCGATTTCAAATGTGAACTCCTGACCCGGCTTGAGCGACGGCACTTGAAATTCCGGGCCGATGGCTGGCTGGCTCAATTGGCCGGGGGCGGTGGATTTCGAGTCGCGAAGCACTGTCAGGTAGCTCCAGTCCAAGGTGGCGAATTCCACCGTCCTCTGATCTCCCTGCGTGAAACTACCGGCACGGCGCAGCGAGAGGGCAAGATTCCCCAGCGCCTTCCCGTCCGCCGGCCAGCGCAAACGCGCACGGACGGCGCTGTTCTTCATCGGGACGGGACAGAAAGTGAGGATGGGTGGCGACTTCGAAGCGCACGTCCACCAGCCATCCTTGCCCACGACGTCCACCCATTGCTTGCGGACGGATTCCGGCAGTTCCTCGGGCGTCGCAAAGGCGCGCACCCACTGGCCGGGAGGAAAATTCTTGGAAGTCGCGGAGACTTGGGGAGAGGCGGACTTGGCACCTTCGGAAATGCCCGCGAGCTTCAGCGCCTCGGCCTCGGGGAGGCCGTCGAGGGGGATGTAGGAGATGTCGCGGAAGTAGCCATTCTTGCCGGCGTAAACCATGGGTTTGCCGGGAGCGCGCAGAGTTTCGTTGTGAACCGTGCCGAGCCTTTGGCCTTCCGCGAAAACAGTAAAGTCATCGCCGATGGCCCACAATTCGAGGTAAACCCATTCGTCCACAATATAGGAGCGGGGAAGCGGCCACTCCGCGATCATTTCGTCGCTGGCGCTGGTGCGAATGTTCGCTTTCCCAGTCTGGAGGTTGACTCCCAGTCGGCAGTGTGAACCAGTCGCCTTGTTGCGCAATGCGATTACTGGCGCTCTCAAATCCGGCGTGTTGTGGAAAGAAGCACGCAGGATCGCATCTCGGCTTTCCTGCTCCGCGTTCATATTGGCCCCGTCGAGCCAGAGCGCGCCATCCTTCCAACCGTAGTTCCTCCCCGAGGGCGTATTCTCCGGCTTGTCCCAGAGCTTGATGGCGCGGGCTTCGATGGCGGCGGGCAGCGGGGCAAAGGAGGGGGATGCAGGCGTGCCCGAGGATGCCGGGGACAGCGTGGAGCGTGTCCCTCCCGTGGGGTCGCCCTTTTTCCATGGGGCGAAATGGATGAGCGCGGCGACCGCGCCGAGTACGACGACACACCCGGTGATGATGGCGGCGACGCGAGATTTGGATTTCAGCTTTGGCGCGGGCTTGCGCTGCTGCGGCGGCGTGGTGCGGATGCGGTCCACGTCGGTCTTCATCTCGCCGGTGTTTTGGTACCGGCGCTCGGGGGCGCTGTGCATGGCTTTGAGCACGACTTCGTCGAGGCGGACATCCACCTGCACTTTGTACGAGGGCGGGTCGAAGACGCCGCGCGGGATTTCGCCGCAGAGCATTTCGTAGAGCATCACGCCGAGGCTGTAGATGTCGGCGCGGTGGTCCACATTCAT
>JAYTIO010000528.1:0-4735 GCA_043731805.1 Pedosphaera sp.
TTGGTCCACCGGAAAGTGCTTTCGCCCAACGGCGTCGCGCTCACGGCCAAGCGCCCGGCGGACGAGCAAGGCATCGAGTTCCTGGCTTCGCGCGACACCTGGTTCCGCCCGGTGCATTTCCAGAACGCGCCCGACGGCTGCCTCTACATCGCGGACATGTATCGCGAGGTCATCGAGCACCCGTGGTCCATCCCCGAGGCCATCAAGCAGCACCTCGACCTGAACAGCGGCAACAACCGGGGCCGCATCTGGCGCGTCGTGCCGGAGAATTTCCAGCAACCCAAGCCGCTGAAACTCGCCTCCGCCTCCACCGCCCAACTCGTCGCCCACCTCGACAGTCCCAACGGCTGGACGCGCGAGACCGCCGCGCGCCTGCTCTACGAACGGCAGGACCGCCGGGCCGTCGCCGACCTCGAAGCGCTGTTGGCCAAGGCCCGCACCGCGCTCGGGCGGATGCACGCGCTCTACGCGCTGCAAGGGCTGCTGGCCTTGCACCAGAACCACCTGCTCGCCAGCCTCGCCGACCGCGACGAACGGGTGCGCGAGCACGCGGTCAAGTTGAGCGAGGCGATGGTCACGGGCACGGTTGGCTCCGGCCCGGTCGCCGAGAAACTCCTCGCCATGACCGGCGACCTCTCACCCCGCGTGCGCTACCAACTGGCCTTCACCCTCGGCGACGTGCGCCACCCCGCGCGCTCGAAGGCGCTCGCCGACCTCATCCGCCGCGATGTGGACAGCCCGTGGATGCAGGCCGCCGTGCTGAGTTCGCTCACCGACGGCGCGGGGACCGTCTTCACCGCACTGGTCAAGGATGTGCGCTTCCGCTCGACGCCCGGCCACGAGGAGTTTCTCCGCAAGCTGGTGGAACTCATCGGCGCGCGGAACAACGCCGCCGAGGCCCGCGCCGTCCTGGACTTCCTCGCCAAGCCCGACTCGCAAGCCCCCGTGGCCACGCTCGTCCGCGCGCTGGGCGACGGCGCCGCCCGCGCCGGCACGACGCTCGCTGCGCTCGACAAATTGAGTCATCTCAAAGGCGTCTTCGCCAGCGCCGCGCAAAGCGCCGCCAACGACCGCGCCTCCGAAGCGGTCCGCGCGCAAGCCGCGCAGCTCCTCGGCCTCATGAGCTACGCCGAATCCGGCGCGCAGCTCGTGGCCTTGCTGGACGCGCCCGCCGAGCCCGTGCGGCTCGCGGCCATCGGTGCGCTTGCGCGCTTCCCCGCGCCCGAGGTCGGGCCGGAGTTGGTGAAGCGCTGGGCGGTCTTCCCGCCGCGCGCCCGCACCGAGGCGCTGGCCGTGCTGACCACGCGGCCCGAGCGCTCGCTCGCGTTGCTACAGGCGGTGGAAGGCGGCTCCATCAAACCCGCCGACCTGCCCGCCGCCACCGTGAAGCTGCTGCAAGCCAGCAAGGACAAAGCCGTCGCCACACTCGCCGCGAAGTTGTTCCCGCCTGCGCCGAAACCCGCCGACTTGTTCAAGTCCTTCCAGCCCGCGCTGGACCTGCGTGGCGATGCGGCGCGCGGCAAGATCCTGTTCCTCGAACGTTGCGCCGCCTGCCATCGCGCGGGCACGGACGGCTTCGCGCTCGGCCCGGACTTCGTGACCGTGAAGACCGCTGGCAAGGAGAAGCTGCTCGCCAGCCTCGTGGACCCGAACGCCGAGGTCGCGCCGCAGTTCATCGCCTTCCAGGTGGACACGAAGGACGGCGAGAGCTACACCGCGCTCATCGCCAACGAGACGCCCGCCAACGTGACGCTCCGCATGGCCAGCGGCCAGGAAGTCACGCTCCCGCGCACGAAGGTCAAGGGCATGAAAAGCTCCGGCCAGTCGCTGATGCCCGAGAACCTCACCGCCGGCCTGACGCCGCAGGCCCTGGCGGACTTAATCGAGTTCGTCCTCACGGCCCCAGCGCCGAAGTGAGGGGAGGGCGGGAAGTAGGGAATAGGGCATAGGGCCGACTCCCTATCTCCTATTCCCCATTCCCTGTCTCCTCCCCACCCCGCCCTTGCGCCCCCGCCCCCGCCGCCTTCACCTTCCCCCATGCACGTTTACGACCACCCCACGTTTCACATGGCCTGCCGCCAGTTCGACTTGGTGGCCGACCACCTGGACATTCCCACCAACGACCGCGACCGACTGAAGTATCCCAAGCGCGCCCTCACCGTCGCCGTGCCCGTCCGGCGCGATGATGGCAAGGTCGAGGTCTTCGCCGGCTACCGCGTGCAGCACCACCTCGCGCTCGGCCCGACGAAGGGCGGCATGCGCTACCACCCGGACGTGACGGTCGGCGAAATCGCCGCGCTCGCGATGTGGATGAGTTGGAAGTGCGCGCTGATGAACCTGCCCTACGGCGGCGCGAAGGGCGGCGTGGCGTGCGACCCAGGTGCAATGTCCCTCGGCGAACTCGAACGGCTCACCCGGCGCTTCACGCAGGAACTCATTCCCTTCATCGGCCCGCAGGTGGACATTCCTGCGCCGGACCTCGGCACCAACGAACAGGTCATGGCGTGGATGATGGACACCTATTCCGTCCACGCCGGCCACGCGACTCCCGCTGTCGTCACCGGCAAGCCCGTGGCCATCGGCGGCTCGCTCGGACGCCGCGAGGCGACGGGGCGCGGCGTCAGCTACCTCGCCAACCGCGCGATGGACACCATCGGCCTGAACGCGAGCCAGGCGACCGCCGTGGTGCAGGGCTTCGGCAACGTCGGCTCCGTCGCCGCCTTCTCGCTCGCCCGCTACGGCGTGAAAATCATCGCCGTGAGCGACGCGTTCGGCGGCACGTTCAACGCGCGTGGGCTGGACTTGGGCAAGTTGCAGGAGCACGTCGCCCGAACGAAGTCCGTCGCGCATTTCCCGGAAGGCGACGGCATCACGAACGCGCAGTTGCTCGTCACGCCCTGCGACCTGCTCGTGCCCGCCGCAATGGAGCGGCAAATCACCGCCGCCAACGTGAACCAGATCCGTTGCCGCATCCTCGCCGAGGGTGCGAACGGCCCGACCACGCCCGACGCCGACCTCGTGCTGGACCAGCGCCCCGACGTGTTCGTCATCCCGGACATCCTCTGCAACGCGGGCGGCGTGGTGGTGAGCTACTTCGAGTGGGTGCAGGACTTGCAGAGTTTCTTTTGGGGCGAGACCGAGATCACCGACAAGCTCTTCCGCCTGCTGGAGAACGCCTTCACGCAGACGCTCACCCTGAGTCGGAAGCAGAAAATCTCCATGCGCACCGCCGCCCTCTCGCTGGGCATCGCCCGCGTGCATGAGGCGAAGAAGCTGCGGGGACTGTTTCCATAAGCAGGGCAGGGTTGTGCTCAGGTGGAATTCTGGTCCAGCCGGGTCAACGGAGTCGCGACTTGGCACCCGCACCATGCGATTGGGACACGCGACTCCCTCTCCTCCATCGGATGGAGGAGAGGGGTTCATCTACCGTGCCCATTTTTCCCTCCTGCCTTCCTGCTCTCCTCATAAATCTTCCCCCTTCCTCGTCGCAAATTCCCCTTGGTTCCGGGCGTTCCTTGCTGGTTAATGGGGACTAGCCAAAAACCACTTCGCTTATGCAAATCCTCAACACCCGCCGCCATTTCCTCCAGACCGCCGCCGCCGCCGCCGCCGCGACCACGCTGCCGCAGTGGTTCCTCGAAGAGTCTGCCGAAGCCGCGACGAAGCCGCTCGGACCGAATGACAAGCCCGGCGTCGCACTCATCGGCTGCGGCGGACGCGGCCGCGGCGTCGCGCGCGAGGCGGCGGCGCTCGGTCAGATGCTCGCCGTGTGCGATCTCGACGACACAAACCTCGCGCAGGCCCAGAAGACTTGGCCCGAGGCGAAGCTCTACAAGGATTTCCGCAAGCTGCTGGAGCGCGATGACGTTCATATCATCGTCAACGGCACGCCCGACCACTGGCACACGCTGGTGAACCTCGCCGCGCTCAAGGCGGGCAAGGACATTTACAGCGAGAAGCCGCTGACGCTGACGATTGATGAAGGCAAGCGGTTGGTGAAAGCCGTGCGCGACTCGAAGCGCGTTCTCCAGACCGGCAGCCAGCAGCGGAGCGACAAAAACTTCCGGCTCGCGTGCGAGTTGGTCCGCAACGGACGCATCGGGAAGCTCAAGCACGTCAACGTCTGGCTGCCGCACGGGCGGCGCGAGGGGCCGTTCGAGAAGACGCCGGTGCCCGCTGGTCTCGACTGGGATATGTGGCAGGGCCAGGTGGCGAAGACGGACTACGTGAAGGAGAAGACCCACGTCACGTTCCGCTACTTCTGGGAATACTCCGGCGGCACGACGACCGACTGGGGCGCGCATCACAACGACATCGCGCTCTGGGGCACGGGCTTCGAGCGCAGCGGGCCGGTGCGCGTCGAGGGGCAGTCGCTGGTGCCAATGATTCCCGGCGGCTTCACGGCGGCGAGCGAATACGCCGTGGCCTACACCTACGCGAACGGCGTGACGCAGCTCACCCGCAGCACGCACGGGAATGACTGGAAAGGCTCCGTCCTGGACCCGGCCGCGCAGCAGCACGGGGTGCGCTTCGAGGGGACGGGCGGTTGGATTTTCGTCACGCGCGGCAAGATTGAGGCGAGCCACGGCGACTTGCTCACGACGCCGTTGCCCTCCTCGGCGAAGCGGCTCTACGCGAGCGACAACCACATGAAGAACTTCTTCGACTGCGTGCGCTCGCGGCAGCAGCCGATCTGCGATGTGGAAATCGGCCACCGCTCCGTGACCGTCTGCCA
>JAYTIO010000529.1:0-15695 GCA_043731805.1 Pedosphaera sp.
GGACGCCCACGGCCGCAGCCCGTGGTTGGCTGTCGGCACTTGCTGCGGACGTGGGCGTCCGCGCTCCTTCACTTCGGGCCACCCAGCTTGCGGCGGTGCTTCCAGAGTTCCCCGGGCTTGAAGATGCCTTCCGGCGTGATGATGCCGGTGATCAGCTCCGGCGGCGTGACATCGAACCCGGGATTGCGCGCCCCACTGCTCGGATTCGCCACGCGCACGTAAGCGCGCTCCCCATTCCGCATTCCGCATTCCGCATTCCGCATTCCCAATGTGCCCCACGCCCCCAGCACCTCCCCCTCCTCGCGCTCCTCGATGGGAATGTCCCGGCCCGACTTCATCTCCCAGTCAATCGTCGAGCGCGGGATCGCGACGTAAAAGGGAATGCCGTGGCGCTGGGCCAGCACCGCCTTCGTGTAGGTGCCAATCTTGTTCGCCACCTCGCCGGTGCGGCCCAACGTGCGGTCGCTGCCCACGATGACCAGGTCAATCTCCCCGCGCCACATGAGGAAGCCGGCGGCGTTGTCCGCGATGATCTGGTGCGACACGCCCTGCTGCGCCAGCTCCCACGCCGTGAGCGTTGCGCCCTGCGAGCGCGGGCGCGTCTCGTCGCAGAAGACGTGGAACTTGCGGCCCGCCGCCTGCGCCGCATACATCGGCGCAGTGGCGGAGCCGAGGTCCACGAAGGCCAGCCAGCCGGCGTTGCAATGCGTGAGCACCCTCATGCCGTCGCGAATCAACTTCGCCCCGTGCTGCCCGATGGCTTCGCAGTGCGCGACATCTTCATCAGCGAAGTGCTCGGCGGCAGTGAGC
Organism: Pedosphaera sp.; assembly: GCA_043731805.1. Taxonomy (GTDB): domain Bacteria; phylum Verrucomicrobiota; class Verrucomicrobiia; order Limisphaerales; family SXTU01; genus SXTU01. The sequence continues at coordinate 811 of JAYTIO010000529.1, forward strand.
GCGAGGGCCTGCTGCTCGGCGACAGTCGTGCCGGCGGCCATGGCGCGCCGCACATCAAGCATCGCGTTGACGGGGTCCACGGCGGTGGGCCGGGCTTCCTTCAGCACGGTGAAGACGGCTTCGACGTGCGCCTGAAACTTCACCAAGTCCTTCCCGCGAAACGCCCGCGCGCCCTGCGCCAGACCATAAGCCGCCGTCGCGCCGATGGCGCCCGCGCCGCGCACCACCATGTCGCGGATAGCGGTGGCAGTGGCGCGGAAGTCCCGCGTGCCGACGACCTTGAACTCATGCGGCAGCAGGCGTTGCTCGATGAGCCGGACCTGGTTCTTCGCCGCCTCGAAGCTGACGGTGCGGTAATGGCGCGTGCGCCCACGGACGGTCACATTCATGCCCGGAGTGTGGGGAGCAGGCGCGGATGGGGAAAGGACTTTGGCTGCCCCGCCTCCTCTTACTCCCTCTCCCTTCCTCGGAGGAGGGGAGAGGGCTGGGGTGAGGGGTTACGTGCGTCGGCGTTGGTGGCCCCACCCCTCATCCGGCCTTCGGCCACCTTCTCCCCGCCGCCGCGGAAGGGAGCAGGCGCGCGCCGTAGCCCTTGCTCCCCGTTCCACCTTCAACTTCCCCTCACCCCACCACCACCGCTCGCTCCGCGCTCAGCGGGCCGTAACCGCCACTGTTATGCCCCTGCCCCTTCAGCAGATACGTCCCCGCCGCCAAGCCGCTCGCGCTGTATTCATTGCTCGTCGAGAGATTCGTCCTGCGGAGGAATGGCCGCGAGGTCGAGCGCCCATTGCGCATTCGTCTTCTCCGACCACCCATAAGCCGCGCCGATCTGGAGCTGCGCCGCGAGCGACGCCGTGGAGCGGGTGACCGCGAAATTATTGTCTTCAGTCATGATAAGTGCCTTGCAGTAGGGTTGACCTACGTTGCTAACCTGCTCTCGTGCAAGGACAACCAATCCATCCACCCAGCAAGCCAGAGCAGAGAGGTTGACCGGTGGAGATGCACGCGTGAAAAAGACATGATTAGCCTCAAATTCTCAACACCTTATGCCAACAATCGCCTACCAAAGCCACTCAAGAGCCTGCCTGAGCCATCACAACTTGCAGTTAACCTATAAACCTCTGCAAATCAACAAGGTAAGCATTGGTCAAGGCAAGGTAAGCCGTTGTCTATGCAAGGTAGGCTGTTGTCTATGCAAGGTAAGCCTATGTCTAGGAAAGGTAGGCTGTTGTCTATGCAAGGCAGACCATTGGCTAGGCAAGGTAGGCCATTGGCTAGGCGAGGTAGGCCATTGGCTAGGCGAGGTAGGCTGTTGTCTATGCAAGGTAGCCAGTTGACAATGTAAAGTAAGCCATTGTCTATGAAAAGCAGGCCGTTGTCTAGGTGATGCAAGCACAACCTGGCATACTGGCGCATCTCAGTTTCTTGCAAGCGGTGGAGCGCTCGTGGCCGTTCTCCCTCACCCCAGCCCTCTCAACTGCTGTTGGCTTTTGCACTGTTCTTCAGAAGTAGGGAGATACGTGAAGGTTATGTCAATCTCCCCATCCCCGATCACGATCTTCTCAATCAGCGATTCTGCTATCCGGCGCTTCTCGTCGGTTGCCATCGTGGGCCACCGGTCGTAGAGGGCGGTGGCCTCGGCGAGCACTTCCTCGCTGCTCACCTCCGTCACACGTAGGCCATCCACGTCAGCTTGCAGCTTGGGCAGGGAGGCATTGAGCTGGTTCAGGCGTTCCTCGGCGGGTTTGTAGAAGTCGCCGAAGCCTTGGGGGGTGACGTGGCCGTCCAAGTAGAGCCGATGCGTCCGGGTCATCTCCTCGCGCACGCGGGCAATCTCCCGCTCGTGGGCGGAGAGCGCCTGCTCCTTCACGGCGAGGTTTTGCTTCGCTTCGGTGAGGTGGGAGGCAAGGCGGGCTGGGGAGGCGAAGAAGGCTTTCAGTTCGTCGTGGACGATGCCTTCCAAGTCCACGATGGGGATCTTGTTGTAGCACTTCCGGCAGACGTATTTGGGGCAACCGCTGCGGACATACATCTTCGTCCCGCACGCGCACTGCGTGAGGGTGCCGAAGGTCTGCACGGGAAGGGGTCCGGGGCGTTTCCAGCTTTTGAGCTGCTCTTCGATGATCTGGTTGACCTGGTTCCAGAGCGTCTCGGAGACGAGTGGCTCGCAGGCCACCTGTCCCCATTCGCTCTCGGGCTTCACGGCGCTCCGCCAGTTGCCGTGCTTTTTGACCCGGTTGAAGTAGTAGATGCCTTTGGCGGAGGTTTCGATGAGGACACGGGTGACCTGCATGTCCCGCCACAGTTTGCCGTCGCGGGTGCGGTAGCCGGCGTCGTTCAGGCGCTTGGCAACGGTGCCTTTGCGCCGGAGTTCCAAGAACAGCTCGAAAGCCTTCCGGCGGATGGGGGCTTCGTCGGGCTGGATCACCAGCTTCTTGTCCTTCCATTGGTAGCCGTATGGGGCTTTGCCATTGATGGACTTGCCGAGCTTGGCGCGGGTGAGAACGGAGGCGGAAACCCGCTCCGCCGTCTCTTCTCGTTCCCACTGGGCGAACACCCCGAGCAAATGGAAGAACATTCGTCCCCCGGCGGTGCTGGTGTCGATGGCTTCGGAGAGCGAAATGAGGTCGGCGTCGTGCTTGCGGAAGTAGTCGCCGAAGTCCTGCACCTCGCGGAGGTTGCGGGAGAGCCGGGCGAGCTTGCTGAAGACGATGCCGGAGACATGCTTGCGTTCGATGTCGCGCATCATGCGCTGGGCCTCGGGGTGCTGCATGACGGCCTTGCCGCTCTGGCCGGCGAGGTCATACACCTCGCGAATGGTCCAGCCACGGGAGGCGGCGTATGCCTTGGCGCGTTCCAAGTGGTGCTGGGGACTGTCGCCGTTGGCCTGTTCCTCTGTGGAGACGCGAATCCAGATGCCAATGGCCTTGCCGACGGTGGGGGGAGTGATGGTGGTCTTCATGTGCATGATTTTCCAATCTGCACTACTTCATGCCGGAACGGGGAGCGGAAGGCAAGCAGAATTGTATGGTTCTTGGACATACCTCATGGGAATCTCCGCGTCATGTCGAAGAAGCTGTATTCCGAACTGGAACTGGCCGCGTTAGCGAAAGCGTTTCGTGAGAAGTCAGGCAAAACGAAAGCTGGATTGGCGCGCGAACTTGGGGTGGGGCGTGCCTCCATGCAGGATGCCGAAGAGCATTCGGAGCGGAGCATGACGAACCTGCGCTGTCGCATCATCAAGGCGTGTTCGCCCTACCGCGTCGATGGGCCGGGGTATTGGTTGGAACGAAAGTGAAGGTTGAATCGTCAGTTGATGCTCTGTTTCCGCCACGAGGCAACCGCCTTGGCAATCTCGTCGCGCTTTTCATCCTTCCCCCATTCGTCCCAGAAATTAACGGTGCCGCTGTCAGGACGATTGGTGGGTTCGGCGATGCGGATTCGACTCGGTAACAGGCTGGCGTCGCCGACTACCAGGGCTTCGCCTGTGTCGAGCACCGGGAGCAAATCGGTGAAGCCGCCAAGACTGTCCGGCAGCAGGCGGCGGACGACGCTCTGGTCCTCGGCGTTGGTGAGCCTGAGCGCGACGAAGTTGTTGCATTGACTGAGCACCGTCCGGTTCACCTCCGCCGGACGCTGGCTGATGACCACCAAGCCCACACCGTATTTTCGTCCTTCCTTGGCGATTCGCTCAAAGTAATGAAGCGCGGCGTCGGCAACACTGCCGGCCTCGTTTCGGTTCGGGATGTAAAGATGGGCCTCGTCGCAAACCAGAGCGATGGGATGCCGTTCGGCTTTCGGGGTCCACTGTTGGACCGAGAAAATCAGGCTCGCAATGCGGGCAACGATGAGCGGAAGCACGTCAGAGGGCACCTCTGAAAAGTCGATGATTTTCACACCGCCTTTCTTGTCGCCCTGGTCACGCGTGCCCGCCATGAGAGTCTTCGCCAACTGGGGCAACCAGTCGAACGACTGCGCGCTCTTCGGGGCGGCCATCATGAAGCCGAGCCGGCGGTCCGTGAGTTTGTTTTCCAATCGGGCAATGAAGCGGCTCAAACGACCGTGGAATTCGCCCTGCTTTTCCCCTCTCGAACTGGGAACCATCTCGCGGTCCAAGTCTTGAAGCTCGCTGAGCACGCCCTGAATGTCGTATGGGATCGGGCTGTCCACGGTGAAGTTCGCCAACACTTCCTTGTGTCCTCCCGTGGTGAGATAACTTTTCTTTGCGGCTACCACGGCCCGGGACAGCACCATGGCCTGGTTGGGGGCGTTTGCGTCACTCCGGTCGATCAGCATGGTGGTCATGTCCTCGTAGGCCAAAAGCCAGTAGGGAAGGTGGATGACTCCATCCTTCAACTCCTTGCCTTGGTCGAGGTCACTCGGACCGGCGATGCGAAGGTGACGAATGCCGTCCCCGACGATGGTCCGATACTCGCCATGAATGTCGAAGAGCACGGCATTGGCGTTCTTGAGCGTGGCGACCTGTTCAAGTAATCGGGCGGTCGTCCATGATTTGCCTGATCCGGTGCTGCCGACGATGACAGCGTGACGTTGGAAGAAACGGTTGGCATCGAGATACGCTTCGGCACTTTCGTCGAGCGTGTAGTGCCCAAGGCTCAAGCGCTGGCTGTCCTTGCTTCCGTGGAAGGAGACAGCCCGCATAAAATTGGTGAGGCGGTCGCCTTCGATGGGAAAGCAGCGGGCGTCGATTTCGGGAACGGTTTCGAGTGTGCGCCGGAAGATGTTTTCTACCTTCCCGTGCTTGTCGAGGAAAGTGCCGATGAGGGTGACGCGGACGGCGTTTTGCTCAACCGTCTGGTCTTCCTTGCTGGTTTCGTCGTGAGACAGCACTTTTTCGATCGCGGTGTCCCGCGTGATTTTTTGAACGATTCCGACCAGATGTTGGCCGGCCTTTGAGCTTTGGAGCACCACCAGCCGGTTGACTTGCAGCTTGCGCAGCAACTCAAGATTTTCCACGGCGACGATCACGGTGGCCGTGTCCACGGCTGTGACGTTCCCGAGCGATTCCGATGCTTTGTAATCAAATAGTGACATGGTGTTGGTTGGTCATGGTTTTCCGGTGACGGCAGCGAAGAAGGCTCCAAATTCCCAGATTGGCTCGGCCAGGTCCACGCCCTCTGGATGCTCGGGGTAGTAGGCCCGCGACCCGGTGCTGTTTTTCTCCAAGGCCAGATAGCTCTTGTGCTTGCACTGGCCGATGAACTCCTTTGCCTTCGGAGTCAGGGTTCGTGCCAGAATCACCACCGGCACTTGCTCCTTCAACACGCGATTCTTCAGTTTTGGCTGAATGTGACGATCGTTGAATCCGTAACCCACGCACAATGCGGAGCGGGCCGAGATAAACGCGGCATCGGAGCGGGCGATAATGGTCCGAAACGGCTCTTCGTGTGTGACCAGATACTTGCCGGTGCCTGGTGTGACGAGGAGCGGGACAAAAGTCGGAGGAACGGTCACAGAGTCGGGCACCCCGATGACGGACTGTTGTGCATCCATGAACCAGTCCACCGAACCATGCACTTTCAAAATCTCCACCATCGACGCACCTCCGTTGACCGGTGTGCCAACCTGATGCGAGCGAAAATAGCCGCCGGTAAATCCGGTGCCAAACGGGATGCACGCGGCATCGCAGGCATATTCGGCGAGCCGGTCGTAATTGGTGGTGACGATTTGAACGCGCGGGACAGTGGAGTTGAGCAGATGCTTGAGCAATTTCGAGAGCGCAAATTCCACCTTCCCCTCAGCCAGCCGTTGCAGGATCGCCAGATCATCTTTCAGCACCATGTTCCGCGTGGCTTGCACTACGCGCAGTTCTAGCGAGGTGGACAGCTTGATGTTGTGCAGCGCGAGTTCGAGGTCATTTGTCCGTTTCAGCTCCGCCACGAAAGTTGTCCACTCAGCCAACTCTGCCGGATCGGATATGGTCACATTCGCCAGCAGGTGCTCCTGCAAAGTCGCCATCCCGCCGACTCCGTATTGCGCGGAAGCCCCGCTACCCAAGACGACAACCGGAACGTGCTCCAGACATTTCTGGCCCAATCTTAGAATTTGCTCCAATACGTCGCTCATATTCGTGTCCAGCTATTATAGCAGTTTGTCAGGTCATGTAGCCAGTTGCTTTCAGGTTCTCGATGAAGTGCGCTTCGATTTCATCGTCTCCGCCATCTGCGTGATGGCGACTTGTTCACGCGCGGCGCGCTCTTCCGGCGACAGCGCGGCAGACTTCCGCTTCACCTTGAAGCCCCGGCGGACGGTTTGGCTCTCGGAGGCAGGCTGGCCGACGGGCGGAGCAATGTGCGCGGCCAGCAACGCGAGCTTCGTCAAGAACTCGTCAGGCGTGTGATATGCAACCCCTACGGTCGCGGGGATGCCCAAACTGCCCGTCACCGCCGCCCGAATCTTCTCCAGCCGGGCCGCCTCTTGGCAGATGACGGCAACGTGCTGGTATCCCGCGCGAAGGCACTTCTGCACATTGCCGACTTCGTGGTCGATCGTCGTGGTGATGGAGATTTCACAGGCGATGGCGTAGGTGCCTTGCTCCAGGAGAAGATCAATGCTCCCGCTCGCGATTTCCTTCTCCACCGTGGCCCGGAAACCAAGCTTCTCGGCCTCGGCCTTCAACCGCTGCTGTATCGCCTTGTGCTGCGCGCCGCCCTTGCCCAAGTCCGGCGGAGGGAGGACGGGCTTTGGTTCCTCGGCCTGCTCGGGTGTCGTCGGTGCAACCTCCGGCGCTGGCACTGGCGCGGCAACTGGTGGCAACTCCTTTTCCGAAACCGTCATCTTCGGAACTTCGGCAACCTTCGGTTCGCCCTCCTTCGGCGCTGGCGAGGGAGTGGCCTTGGCCTTCGCCGGTCTTGGCTCCGCTTCCTCTGCGTCGTGCTTGGCCCGCATCGCGGCCTCAATATCTGCCCTCGGCGTGGCATACCGTTTTCTCGAAGCTGTGATGACGGCCTGCCGGGTGGCGTCCGCCTGGGTTGCGTCGAGTTCCGCCGCGAGGGGAATCGTCAGGTTGAAATCCCCGTCCGCCTTCTCCACACGGCAGATGGCCTGTCCGGTCGCCAAGTTCTGCAAGTCCCGCGCCTCGAAGTTGGCGAACCCGCCCTCCAAGGTCCGGGCATCTGCATCCCCAACCCGGAAGACGACACGGGTATATGGGTTCGACAGGACCGCGCTCGCAACTTCGCGGTCGCGCTCCAACTGCCGCAACTCTTGGTGCGCGAGGATGAGTCCAAGCCGATACTTCCGCGCCCCGCTCAAAATCTCCGCCATCGAGGGCGTGATGAAGTTCTGGAATTCGTCCACGTAAAGCCAGAACGGGCGGCGCGACTCGGCCCGCTGCGCCTGCCGGCTCATGGCGAGCTGCTGGAACTTGGAAACGAGCAAACTTCCCAAGAGAAACGCATTCTCCTTGCCCATCTGCCCCTGCGGCAACTTGGCGAGGAAGATTTTGCCCGTGTCGAGGATGTCGGCGAAGTCGAGGCGGTTCTCGCGCTGCGATACCATGTAGCGGATGGGCTTGGGGGAGAGGAAGGTTTCCAAGCGCGTGAGCACGGGGCCGATGGACTTGTTGCCGGAGAGCTGCGGAAAGCCTTTCTTCCAATAATACACGATGTCGGGGTCGCGCACCGTGGCGAGAAACTTGTCGCGGAAGGCAGGCTCAATGAGGAAGCGGCGCAAATCGGCGAGCGTGCCGCCGCGTTCACTTTCGAGGAACGCCAGGATGGCATTAGAAAGGACGCTGCCCATCTGGTCGCCCCAGGAAGTCGAGAGCCGTTGGAACACGGAAACGAGGTCGGACGACAACAGGTTCTTTTCGAGGTCGGAATGTGCCGAGAGGATGTTGAACCCGACGGAACACTGTTCGTCGGACGGGTCCACCAACACCACGTCGCCGATGCGCTCGGGAGGAATGATGCCAAGAATCCGATCAACCAAATCGCCATGCGGGTCGAGCACGGCGACACCTTCGCCGTTTTCGATGTCCTGGCGGATGAGGTTGAACAGGAGCGTGCTCTTGCCGGTGCCGGAGGCACCGATGACGTGCATGTGCCGCACGCGCTGTTCAACCGTGAGGCGGACAGGCACGGACAGGCCAAGGTGGGTGTTCGTGCCAAGACACAGGCCGCTCTCATGGAGCGTCGCTGCTGGCGCGGGCCGCGTGCGCTCTGCCTGCCGTTGCAACCGCTTGGAACGCACGTCGCTGGAAGGGAAGTGGACCAACCCGGCAAGCTCGGCGGCGTTCAGCAGCATCCCGCTGCGGCGCGACTGCCGCCGCACCACGTCTTCGATGTGCGCGGCGAAGGGATACGCGTCATTGCGCAGGGGAATGAGCGCGTTGCCCTGGGAATTGGCGAGTCCCCGCAAGGCAAACGCCAGCTCCCGCGCCAACTGCCACGCGCGGTCGAAGTCCGGGGCCTGCGTGGCGATCCGCACCACCGCCGCATACAGCGGGCGGGCGAACTTCTCCCGCACGAGGTCAGGCAGCTCAGGGCGATTCACAAACAACGCCTTGCCCTGCGTATCCGTGACAGCGTTCCAGGCGCTCGGTCCCCACGGCTCTTGCGCCGGGGCAAAGAGCACTTGGAACAAAGTTAGTTCCCCCTCCGCCAATTCGTTCATCGCCCCGATGAGGCCGATGAACGGGTCGAGCTTCCCGCCGGTGGCCAAGGGCAGAAAGAACTCCCGCTCCAGGCCAAACTCCACGAGGGCGGCTTCGCCCTCTTGGGCGGCCCAGACTTTGGCCAAGGTGTTCTCCTGCGGGAGAAACGCGACCTCCGGGAAGTATGCCGCCACTTGTCGCCGCACGGTGGGCGCATCGCGACGGTCGGCGGCAAACTGCGCCACGATCCGCTCGGCGGTGCCCAAAAGCTCAAATGCCACGGGCTCCCGGCACACGGTCAACTGGTCGAGAAAGGCCGCGAACTCGGCGGGGTTGATGTCGAGGCCGGCGGGCAACACGGTCTGCAACTCCACCAACGGTTCGCGCTCCAATCGGATCGGCTCCGGCTCCTCGGGCTCGGGTTCGGGTGGAACTGGTGGCGGCTGGGGATTGACCCTCTGCTGCAAGCGGTCGAAGAACGAGGCGATCCTCGTTGGCTTCCGGCCATCATCCCCGCCGGGGGGTGCGACGGGCAGACGGTATCCGGTGAAGGGAACGAACGCCGGCTCCGGGGCCACCGGCAGTGGATGCACCCGCCAGCCGCGTCCACGCTGTTCCCAGCGGGCAAACTGCTCGGTCAGCATGTCGTCGAGCTTCCCCATGCGTCAGCGGGAGGGGTCGAGGAGCAGGACGAAGGGCTGATACAAGCCGCCCAGAATCGGTTTCTTCTCGAAGCCGTTAAGCAACTTCACCCCGTTGGCTGAGGTGGTGTCGGCGACGTGCCGTTTCACCAACTCGGCGACGCAGTGGAGGAATATCAGCCGCGTGTCCTGCTGGAAGTATGTGTCCCGGCGAAACCACGCCTCATACACGGGGCCGATGACGGGCATGGTTATCAACGCCGAGTCCACCTTGGTGAGGCCCAGCTTCAAGACGTTGAACAGGAACCACACGGCGAGGATGAGCAGGAAGAGCAAGGCGAGCGGCCCGAACAGCAAGCCCAGCGTTTGGAGGCAGAGGACGGTGAGCATGAACAACCCCAGCATGACAGCAAGGAACGCGCGGAAGTCCACGACGGCCGGAATCTCCGCCTCGCGCAGCGAGAAGAAGTAGTCCTTGCCGAAGCCGGCGGCGCACACGTCGAACAGTTGCCGTTGGCGGATGATGCGGAGGTATTCGCGCGAGTGGGACAGGAGGCCCGCCTCGCGGTATTCCACCCGCAGCAGTTGCACGCCGGGCCATTCCTTGGTGCGGATGGCCTCCTCGACCTTCGTGTAGAAGTCCTGGGTGGAGAAATGGATGTCCGGCGTCATGCTACACCAGTGGGAGAACACCTCGGCCTTGCGGGAGTTGAGCTTCTTGGCAACCAGGTCCAAGGGCAGGTCAAACCGCTGCTTGCCGGACAGCGCAAACAGGCCAAGGCCAAACAGGAGTGTGAGGGAAGCGCCCCAGCTTAATGAGACGAGGCCGAAGGGGCCGATGTGCTTGAGGAAGGCGATGACCGTGACCCAAGCCAGGATGCCGGTGATGGTGCCGGCACGGCGTCGGCCTTGTTCGTCCGCGTATACCCCCATCGCAGTCAGGGCGAGCGCGGGAAGCACGGCGGCAAACATCCCCCAGTCACCGGCGCGGCAGAGGTCGAAACCGGAAACGCCCCTCTCCAGCGTCACCCAAGGCGCAAAGAAGCAGCCGATGATGCCCAGCGCGCAAACGAAGAACGCGAGCTGGGCGGGGTCTGAAACGAGCACGTCAATCGGCGCTTGGGGAGTGGCCGGAGGTGACGAGGCCGGCGGGATGAAACCCGCGCTTGCGGCGGGCGCTGGCGAGGGATTCGCTGGGCTGGGATGGGGCTGTTCGGTGGGTGGGGTAGGGCTCATGTTTTGCGCACATTTCAGTCCTTATCGTTTGGCGGCGCAACGTGTAAAATGGACGACAAAGAAAAACGCCCGACGGATGAGGTCGTATGAGGAGGTTTCAGACCACTTTGCTGTCCGCCTCGGAGGGCGTCGGCTCTCCGGAGGGAAACTGAAACTCCTCGGCGAAGATAATCCAGTGCTCGATGCTGTCGGCCTCCGTCTGGAAGAAGGTAAGCTTGCCCACAATATCCTTGGTTGGGTTTGGACTCGGAAGTTAAACAACCGGTCATCGTTCGATTACTCGGTAAAAGCGGTGTGAGCCAACCACGCCGGGCGGCTCGTCCACCACTAGCCTCCCGTTCGTGACCGTCACGGCGTTGGTCAGCCGTGACCAGACAATGTTGGTCGCCAGCAGATTGGTCGCAAATTGCACCTCGATGAAGGGCGCATCGTAGGCAGTCGGCAAGTCGCCGAGGTCGTCAATAAAACCCAATCGCAGTCGCCCGTCGGACAGCCGCTCCGGCAAGGCCAGTCGTTGCGGCACGCGCACCCGCAGGAGTGCATTGGAACTGGTGGTTGTCCCCACGGTGTTCGTGACCAGGACGCTGTAGAGGCCATTGTCCAACCGTGTCACATTGGTGAGGTTAAACACCTGATTGGTTGCGCCAGGAAGGTCGCTGCCATTGAAGCGCCATTGGTAGAGTAACGGCGCGGTTCCTGTGGCGGCGACACTGAAAGTTGCCGGGAGCACATTCGCCAGGTTGGTGCGCAGCAACAGGACATTCGTCGGATGCGCGGTGATGGCCGGCGGTAGTAGCACGGTCAAAGTCACCACGCTGCTGGTGCTCGAACCCACGATGTTGGTAGCGGTGGCAAAATAGTTTCCTGCTTGGTTCGTCCCTGTGACATCAATCGTGAGCGTCGTAGCCGTGGCTCCGGAAATGCCGAAGGAGTTGGTGAGCTGCGTGCCATCCTTGAACCAGTTCAGTGACGGACCTGGGACGCCGTCCACTGTCACAGTGAAAACGGCGGGATTGCCTAGCGTGACTGTGGCCGGCTGGGGCTGCGTCGTGAAGACCGGCGCTTCAGCAGTCACCGTCAGGATTCCGGTTGTGAACGTGATTGCGTAGTTCGTCGCGACGCCACCACTGACCTGAATGGGATAGCCGCCCGGCGGACTGGTTATTGTTGCCGTCGTGGTCGCGCTTGGCAGGGCACTAAGGACATTGGTGCCCTCGCCGTTCACAAAGCCTCTGTAGCTCAAAGTGAATGGCGGGTTGGTCTGCCCGTAGAGCCGGCTCTGGTTCTGCGCGGTCACCGTCAGTGGAGACTTGCTCACCGACAGACTCACGCTCCCGCTCGCCGGCAAATACACGCTGCTATCGCTGGGCGTGAATGCCACACTGATGAGTTGTGTGCCCGCATTCAAAAGAGTTCCCAAGGGCGGGGTGTAAAGCAACGTCCCTGGCGCATCCGCCACGCTAGCGTTCAACTGCCCGGCGGACAGCAGGCTGCCGTAGGTGATGGTCGGTGGGGTGGGCCACACGAGCGTGGGAATCCGCCGATTCACCGTCAGGCTGGCCACGCTGCTCGTCACGCTGCCGGCTGCGTTGGTAATCACAACGGAGTAACCACCTGCGCTGTTGGTCGTTATCGCGCTCAGGGTCAAGACGGCACTGGTTGCACTGGGAAACAACGCGCCGTCCTTCCACCATTGATAGCTGGGGCTTGGATTTCCAGTGGCGGTGACACTGAAAGAGACGGCGTCACCGACTAAGGCGGTCTGGTTCGTTGGGTTCACAGTCACCGATGGTGGACTGCTTACCGTGACTGTTACAGGTGAACTGAACAGGGAAGTGTTGGTTGCCCTGTCGTAGGCGGCGACGGTGAAGGTGTAATTGCTGCCGGGCGAGAGGTCGGACACGAGTTGGTTCGTGGCCGTGGTGTTGGTGTAAATGATGCCGTTTACGAACAGAGAATAGCCGGCAAAGCCGGAACCGCCGGTGTCAAACGACCGGCTCCACGCGAGATGATACTGGGTGGGGGCAATTACCTGAGCGGCAAGGTTTGATGGGCATGACGGAGGAACGGTGTCACTGTGAACCGTCGGGGAGTGAGTGACGCGGGTGCGGCGGTTGCCGGCGGAATCGTATGCGTATGCTTCGCGGGAGCCATCGGAGTATGAGGCGTTGGTGAGGAGGTTGAGGGGGTCGTAGTCGTAGGTGTGGGTGCCGGTGGCGGCATGCAACGATGCGCACAGGCACAGGGCCGCTGAACCGCCTGCGATTGCAAGTAGCCGCATTAACATCTGTTTAGCCGAGTTCATCTTTTCCTAAGATCTAATGGCACCATCAAACTGATTGGAGCTTCGTCAAGCCGCTAATCCATTTATTGAAATCATCAATAAATCTCAGCTCGTCAAAGTTCGGGACTGCGTATTTATGCACGACGGTCGGGACTTCATCGATGAGTCTTTCAACGACAATTCGTTGCCTGTCCTCGTGTCCAACTTGTCGCATATGGCCAATGTCAAGCATGATGTCCATGTAAATCATATTATCCTTCTTTGAAAATCGAAGTCGGCGCCTAAACTCCAAATCGGGATTGCGACACATGAGAACAATCACGACACCTTTTAGGCCATCACCATATTCCTTGGAAGTGAAATGCTTCCTTGTCGGACCTGACATTTCATCAACAACAAATCCAATCCCAGATTCCGTATTGGCGTCACTTGTTATACGTAAGTGCATATGCAGCGTTGCTTTACTTTTTAATCTTATTTCCAGGCGGCAATACGCCGTTCTTATTCAAAAAGTCGATGATGTTATCTTTTTCAGCTGACAGAGATTCCTGCAAGGTCCCAGAAAACAGCTTTTCATACTGCAATCGCATTGTGTCTAAGAACGATTGCGAATATCTTGTCGCGGGATTTTTCGTTGTCCCAAATTTCCAAACGTCACCAGCATTCAACCAAATTTCTCCCTGTGCCTCTGCAAATCCTCGCTTCATAACCGGATACAATCCGTCTTCAACGGCTTTCAGTGCATACTGGTCAACCACATTTGCCGACCTTTCCTTGACAATCGCCGTGACGAGAAGCCGTCCTCCGTTCACGACCAACGCCTTAACAAGGAAAACATCTGAGACAGCACCCCCCGTGTAGAGAGCACAGCGGAACCAATTTGCCTCCGAACAATTCTCAACTGCGTCTCTGTAATTGCCGTAAACTGGGATCAAGTCCCGCCAATCAAAAGAACCATCTGTTGCTAGTATAGGCGGAGTGCTGTTAGCGTGACCGAGCGTTAAACTTTGTCCATCTTTGCCCGCCGTCATGCCTGAAACGTCATTGTAAAGGAGTGGATTATTCAACGCATACACATACCGGTTGAAACTCTGCGAGTCGCTGTCCCTTCCCGTAAGGGGGTCCTTGGAGAGAAAGCGGCCTAGTTGCGGGCTGAAGTGGCGAGCGCGGGCGAAGAGTAGACCGCTTCCGTCATCCAGAATACCATACCTGCCGAGATAACGGAAGGGCTGCGGGGAGTCGCCGTCTTGATTCACCAGCACGCCAAAGGAGTCGTGGGCGTAGGCGTCCGTGACATTGCCCGTTGCATCGGAGAGCGCCGCCGTGCTCCCGCGAATGTCGAAGTGGTAGGTGGTGACGGTTCCGTCCGGGCTGATGCGCTGGGCCAGCCCCAAACCGAAGACATAACGGGCGAGCGCGATCCCGTTGGTGTCCGTTTCCACGAGCACCTGGGAAAGCGACCCAAGGCGGTCGAGCACGAAGCGGCGGGGCACTCCGTTCGCAACAGCCGACAGGCGGCTTCCCGCGCCGTCATACACGGAAGCGCCGGAGAAGTTCGTGAGAGCGCACTGCACCAACCGGTTCTCGTAGTCATAGCTGAACGTCTCGCCGCCGATTCCGGTGAGGTTGCCGTTGTTGTCGTGGGTGACCGTCCTGCCGTCCACGATGGTCAGCCGGTTGTCGGCGTCGTAGGCGTAGGTGTTCGTCTGATTGGGGAGGATTGGGTAGAGCGGCTGTGCCTGGGAGGAATTGACGTGATTGCCAATGCCGTCGAGGGTGAGCGCGTAGCTTGCGATGACGGAGGCATCTGAGCGGCTGTTGGTCAGCCCCACGGTCCGGTTGGCGGCGTCGTAGGAGAACGTGGCGCTGGTGCCGTTCCCGTTCGTGGTATTGATGACATTTCCCCGGTCGTTGTAGGCGTAGGTGATGACGCCGCCCAGCCAGTTGGTAAGCCCCGTCATACGATTCAGGGAGTCGTAGCTGTAGCGAACGGTGAGATTGCAGGGATACCCTAGTGTGATGCGGTTGCCTATCGCGTCGAAGCCGTTCGTCACTGTCTGGCCGTAAGGGTCGGTGACGCTGAGAAGACGATTGAGCAGGTCATACC
>JAYTIO010000530.1:0-4781 GCA_043731805.1 Pedosphaera sp.
AAGCGGGACGAGCAAGGCAACGTCGCCGGCGACGAGCTGGAAGGCATCGCGGCCCGCAGCGACTTCGACCTCTCGCAGCACGAGCGCTCCTCCGGCAAGTCCATGGGCATCTTCGACGAGGAGTTGCGCACCGCCTTCGGCAAGCTGCCGCCCGAGAAGCAAGAGGAACTTAAGAACCGCTATTACCAAGCGCGCCTCAAGTATCTCAAAAAGTTGGGAATGAAAGACGGCGACGCTGGTGCTGAGGCGCAGGAGGACGCCGACGGCCTCGCGAAGGGCCAATACATCCCGCACGTCATCGAGCCGTCAGCCGGCGTGGACCGCCTCATCCTCGCGCTGCTGGCGAATGCTTTCAGCGAAGTCACCGAGACCGACGCGAAGGGCAAGAGCGAGACGCGCGTGGTGCTGAAATTCCATCCGCGCGTGGCCCCCATCAAGGTGGCCGTGCTGCCGTTGCTCAAGAACAAGCCCGAGCTGGCCGCGAAGGCGCGGGGCATCTTCGAGTCGTTGCGCGGGCACATGATGGCCTTCCACGACGAGGCCGGGTCCATCGGCCGCCGCTACGCGCGGCAGGACGAGGCCGGCACGCCGTTCTGCGTGACGGTGGATTTCGAGACCTTCGAGGGTATCAAGGACGGTCCGCAGACCGGCGTGAAGGACACGGTCACCATCCGCCATCGCGACGACTGCAAGCAGGAGCGCATCGCTGCGGGTGAGCTGCTCCCGTGGCTGCTGGCGCGGGTGAAGTAGCCGGGGCGCGGTCGGCCTGCCCGCTTTGCGCCCACCTCCGCCGCACCGGTGCTGCCCAACTGTAGTTCACCTCCTACGCGCAAAGCGGCCCGGCGGGCCGCGCTCCGGGGGCAGTGTCAAGATGCGTCCCTGAAGTGAACGGTGCGCCTTTTCCTCGTGCGCCTTTTCCTCGTTGCGAATTCCACCTCCGCACCTATCGTCCGTCCCGCCATGACAAAAAAGACGTTCGCTTTTTCCTCCACTCTCATTGCCACGCTCGCTGCGGGCGCCTTCGCCCACGCGGCGGACTGGCCCCAGTATCGCGGCCCCAACCTCGACGGCTCCACCTCTGAAAAGATCGCCACCAAGTGGCCCGCTGGCGGACCGAAGGCGCTTTGGAAGACGCCCACCTCGAACGGCTTTAGCTCCTTCAGCGTTGCCGGCGGCAAGGCCTTCACGCAGGTCACACGCGATGTGGACGGCGCGCCCCGCGAGGTCGCCGTGGCGCTGGACGCGAACACGGGCAAAGACGTCTGGGCCTTCCCCGTCGGCAGCACCGCCTACGGCAACGCGGGCGGCATGGCCGGCGCGAAGGGCAATGACGGCGGCGACGGCCCGCGCTCCACGCCCGCCGTCGTTGGCGGCAAGGTCTATGTGCTCTCCTCCGACCTCGCGCTATTCTGTCTTGATGCCAACACCGGCAAGCAAGTCTGGAGCCACGACCTGATGAAGGAGTTTGGCGGACGCAACATCTCGTGGAAGAACGCCGCGTCGCCGCTCGTGGAAGGCAACTTGGTTTACGTCGCCGGCGGCGGGCCTGACCAGTCCATCCTCGCGTTCAACAAGGACACCGGTGCGCTGGCGTGGAAGTCACAGGATGAGAAAATCACGCACTCGACGCCCGTGGCCGCGACGATTCACGGCGTGCGGCAGGTGATTTTCTTCTGCCAGAGCGGCCTGGTCTCCGTGGACGCGAAGGACGGCAAGCTGCTGTGGAAGCGCCCGTTCAAGTTCGCCGTCTCCACCGCGATGACGCCCATCGTGGCGGGTGACCTGGTGTTCTGCTCCGCCGGCTACGGCGTGGGCGGCGGCGCGGCCCGCATCACGAAGGACGCGTCCGGCTTCAAGGCCGAAGAGATTTGGTTCGTGCCGGGTAACGGCAAGCCCGAGTCCGTGGCTAACCACTGGAGCACACCCCTCTACAAGGACGGCCATCTCTACGGGATGTTCCAGTTCAAGGAATACGGCTCCGGCCCGCTCAAGTGCGTCGAGCTGGCCACCGGCAAGGTCAAGTGGAGCCAGCCCGGCTTCGGCCCCGGCAACGCCATCCTGATCGGCGGCCAAATCCTCGCCCTCTCCGACGCCGGTGAACTCGTCGTCGCCGAGGCCACGCCCGCTGGCTACAAGGAAATCAGCCGCGCCAAGGTCATCGGCGGCAAGTGCTGGTCCACGCCCGTCGTGAGCAACGGCCGCATCTACGTGCGCAGCACGACGGAAGCGGCGTGCTTGGACGTGTCAGCCAAGTCGGCGCAGCGCTGAACCAAGCCCCTTTCGCAGGCGGGCTGGCCTTACAGAGGTCAGCCCGCCTTTTCTTTGCACTTCATCAACTCCGCAGTAACCGCCTACGCTCCCGCGCGTCACCAGTCCCGTGCTGGTTTCGTGGCCGAACGACTTATGGGTGAGCAGCCCGGCTTGGATGTCGCGGTGTGGCTGGCGCGCGTGCGCGAGCGTGATGAGGACGCCGCCCGCGTGCTGGTCGAGCATCTCTATCCACTCGTCCTCAAGATCGTCCGGGCGCACCTCCCTCGGGCGCTGGACGAGGAAGATTTGACCCAGGAGATTTTTATGAAGGTGTTCGCCAACGCCGCGCAGTATCGGGGGGAAGTGCCCTTCGCCCACTGGGTCTCGCGCATCGCCGTGAGCACCTGCATTGACCGGCTCCGCGCGCAGAGGCGCCGGCCCGAGTGGCGCTGGGCGGACTTGTCCGAGCGCGAGGCCGAGGTGCTCGATGCCATCCTGCACTCCGAGCACGAACCGCATCCGTCCCAAGCGGCGGACGCGGGCGAACTGGTCGGCAAGCTGATGCAAACCCTCAATGCCGAAGACCAGCTCGTCATCCGGCTGCTGGACTTGGAAGAACGCTCCGTGGCCGAGATCGCCGCCCAGACGGGCTGGAGCCAAACGCTTGTGAAGGTCCGCGCCTTCCGCGCGCGCCGGAAACTCCGCAAACAACTTGAGCAGCTTGAAAGAAGGAAACTCCATGAGTAAGCCGCAAGACCACTGGCAGAAACTCGCCCGGCTCGCGCGGCAAGCGCCGAAGCCCGCCGAGCAACCCGTGCCGTTCGGCTTCGCCACCCGGGTGGCCGCGCGGTGGGCGGCGGGAGAGGCGCCCGGGCCCTCCGCCTGGGACGTGCTCGAAGTGTTTTCTCTGCGCAGCCTCGTCGTCGCCAGCGCGCTGATGCTCGCTGTGGGCTTCGCGAGTTACGACCTCGCCACGCCCGGCTGGACGCAGCAATACACCGTGGCCGACGCGACCTTCGACCCCCTCTTCCCAGAATGAGCTGGCTCCGACATTGGAAGGTGATCCTCGCGCTGCTGGGGCTGTTTCTGCTCGGTGCGGCGACCGGCACCGCCGTCACGCTCAAGGTCGTCAAACGCTACATCGAGGCCCGCACCAACCCAGAGCGGATGTCGCAGGCCATGCTTCAGGAATACCACCGTCGCCTGCGCCTCACGCCCGAGCAGGTCGATCGCATCCGGCCCATCCTCCAGCGCACTGGACGCGAGATGTGGGAGCTCCGCACCGAGATGGCCGGGCGCACCTTCCAAGTCATCCGGCTCTCGCACGATGAAATCGCCGCCGAGCTTCAGCCCGAGCAGCGCGAGGAATTCGCGCGAGTCAACCAGGAGATGCGGGCCCGCTACCGCTTGCAAGGCCCGGCGGGACAGTCGCCGAAAGGCCCGTCGTCGCGCGGCCCCGGCCCGGCCGCGCCGGTGGCTCCCCCGGGCGAGCCGAAGGATTTGAAGGAGGGCAAGTGAGCGCTGGCCGGCCACCTGCCAAGGTCTGCTGCTGGATGCTCCTGCTCACGCTCACGGCAATTGTCGTCAGCAGTCCGGCGGCTGAACCCCTGACCTTGCCCGACATCACCGGCCGTCTTCACGAGCCGCTCAAGGCCACGGCGCGCAAAGCCACGGTCATCCTCTTCACCCTCCCCGATTGTCCCATCGCCAACGCCTACGCGCCGGAGCTCAACCGCCTCGTCGCCGACTACTCGGCGAAAGGCGTCGCCTTCTACCTCGCGCACGTGGACCGCGACCTGACCGCCGCCGCCGCCCGCCAGCACGCGAAGGACTTCGGCTTCCAATGCCCCGTGCTGCTCGACGCGCAGCACGCGCTGGTCAAAGCCCTCGGCGCGACGCACACCCCGCAGGCCTTCCTCCTTGGCGCGGACGGCAAGACGCTCTATCGCGGGCGTATCAACAACCTCTTCGCCGACTACGGCCAGCGCCGCCAGACCGTGACGCAGCACGACTTGCGCAACGCGCTCGACGCCGTGCTCGCAGGTAAACCCGTTTTGCAGCCCGTCACCGAAGTCATCGGCTGCCACATCCAAACCACCCCCGCCACCAAGACGCCATGAACCCCCGCCTCCTCCTCGGTCTCACCAGCGCCGCCGCACTCCTCGCCCTCGCCGCCCCGCGCGCCAGGTCCGACTCAAAACCCGGAACGCCAAACTCAAAACCAGCGTTCTCCCCGCGCCCCGCGAACACGCTCACCTTCACGAAAGACATCGCGCTGATTCTCTTCGCCAACTGCGCCGCGTGCCACCGCACCGGCGAGGTCGCGCCCTTCACGCTCACCAGCTACGCGGATGCCGCCAAGCGCGCCAAGACCATCGCCAGCGTCGTCGGCAAGCGCGTCATGCCGCCGTGGAAGGCCGCGCCCGGCCCGGCGTATCAGGATGAGTGCCGGCTCACCGACGACCAGATCGGCGTGCTCCAGCAGTGGGCCGCCGAGGGCGCGCGGGAGGGCAGCGCCGCCGATCTCCCCG
>JAYTIO010000531.1:0-13455 GCA_043731805.1 Pedosphaera sp.
GTCCTTGCCCTGCCATTTGCCGGCGTTGCGTGGGTCACTGCCGCCCGCCTCGCGCAGGCGTTTCACGCTGTCCTGGATGGCCTTTTGGCGCTTATCCGCCGGGAGTTGCTCGAAGGCGGTGAGCATCTGCGTCACGCCCGAGGGCATCGTCGCCTCGATGAAGTCACCCTTCTCCTGATCGTTCATTTCCTTGAACCACTTCTCCCACTCGCGGTCCATGCGGGTGTTGCGACGTTCGTCCACGGGCAGGCGGTTCATGGAGTCGGCGAGGTGCTTGAGGGCCTTGGTGCGGTCCGCGCCCTGAAGTTTGGCCAGGTCGTTCTTCGCCAGATACGCGCGGATTTTTTCGCCGGTGACCTTAGCGTTCTTGGCGATGGCGTAACCGGCCATCGCGAGTGCCCACACCGTCACGAGCACCCCGGCGGCGATGGCAATCGGCTTGTGGCGTGGATTCATAATGGGAGCAGGCTAGCGGGTGAAGTCGGCCTCGCCAAGGATGTTTCTGCGTCGATCTGGCGGGGCTTCGGTGAAAGGGATACGCAAAAAAACCAGCATTCATCGCGTTTTTCTGCTTGCACGCACTCGGAGCGAGGGATTCCATACGCCCAAGTCGCACGCCGGACTAGCTAACAAAACTAACACTCAACACCACAAACACACGTATGGCCAAAGCCCTCTCGAAGTCCCAAATCGCCGCTGAAATCGCCGCCAAAGCCGAAATCTCCAAGAAACAGGCTGCGGGCATCCTCGAACACCTCGCCGAACTCGCCTACAAGAACGCGAAGAACAGCTTCACGCTCCCCGGCATCGGCAAGCTCGTCCTCGTCAACCGCAAGGCGCGCATCGGCCGCAACCCGGCCACCGGCGCGACCATCAACATCCCGGCCAAGAAGGTCGTGAAGTTCCGCGTGGCCAAGGCCGCGAAGGACGCGATCCTTCCCCCGAAGGCCCCCGGCGCGAAGAAGTAATTCTGGCCGCTTTCAACCCAGCACCCCGACGCAAGTCGGGGTGCTTTTTTGTTGCCCTCGCTCAAGGCCGGAGCTGATAAAACGCCGTCGCGTTCCCACCGAAGAACTTCGCCCGCGCCTCCGCCGTCAGCGTCCGCGTGTAATCGTCCACCAGCGTGTGAACCTGCGCGTAGCTCCCCGCCAACGTGCAGACCGGCCAGTCCGTGCCGAACATCAGCCGCTCCGCACCGAACGCTGCGAACACCACGTCGAGATACGGGCGGAGGTCTTCCGCACGCCAGCCGTCCCACTTCGCCTCGGTGACCATCCCGGAGACTTTGCACCAGACGTTCGGTGCCTTCGCGAGCTCGCGGACTTGCTCGCGCCACGGCGAGCGCGTGCCGTCCCGGATGAACGGCTTGGCAATGTGATCGAGCACGAAGCGCTGCTCCGGGAAGTTCGCGGCAAGCTGGATGGCAGCGGGGAGCTGCTTGGGAAAGACGAGGAGATCGTAAGCCAAGTTGAACTGGCGCAGCTTCCCGATGCCGCGCTGGAACGCGGGCCGCAGCATGAAGTCATCCTCCGCCTCATCCTGCACCACGTGCCGCACGCCGACGAAGCGCAGGTGCTGGGCCAGCTCCGCGAGCTGCTCTTCCACGCGCTCGCTCTGCAAGTCCACCCAACCCACCACGCCTTTGATGATGGGGTGCGCGTCCGCAAGCGTGAGCAGCCAGCGCGCCTCGGCCACGGTCTGCTGGGCTTGCACGGCCACGCAACCATCGAGGCCGGCCCGGCCCAGCAGCGGTGCGAGATGTTCCGGCAGATAGTCGCGCCGCAGCGACGCGAGCTGGTCGGACATCCACGGATACTCGGCGGCGGTGTAACGCCAGAAGTGTTGATGGGAATCAATGTTCATAGTCAGGACATGACAAACTCCACCGTGCAACGATAGCCCTCCCGCAGCTCCAGCTCGCGCCGCCGAGCGCGGAACTCCAGTTCGTTCCAACGGGAGAGCTGAAGGATTCGCTCCAACGACGCCGGCGGAACCCGCCGCCACTCCGGCGGGAGCACCGGCAGGTCGAGCGCGAGCAACTCAGCGTTTGCCACCGAAGAGTCGTTGGATGGATTCATAGGCTTCGTTGGTTCCAAACTCGTCGCACATCGCACGGAACTCCGGCGTCGTCACGTCGAGTCGGTTGTTCTCAATCAAAGTTACAATGTCGCCCATGTCTTTGACGCCGCGCGCGCCGTGCGTGTGGCGCAGAGCATGGAGCTTCAGGGCCAGCAGGTGGTTCAAGCACGGAATCAGCACGGGCACACCCAGCATCGCACGGGACACCGCAGCCCCGTGCAGCTTGGTGAAAGTCTCGTCGCTCACCAGCATCGCGTCGAGCGGGAGGCCGTCCGGTTTGGCCTGCTCGTATTGCACAAAGCTCCCGCCGTCGCGCCATTGACGATACCCCAGCAAGCCGAACCGCTCCGTCCACGCGGGCCGATCCGCGCGCCGAATCATCAAGTCCATGTCTTCCGTCGTCCGGCCGTAGCCATGCTCCACCACGGCCAGACCGCCGATTACGAGAAACGGCAGGTTGCACTCCGCTCCGGCCCGGGCGATTTCGCGCAGCAACTCCGCCGCCTCGCGGACATTGTCCAGTCCGCCCGTGCTCAAAGCCCCGCCTCCCAATCCACGCAGTTCCCCTCCCGCCCCACACGCCACAGCACGTTCTGCGTCGGCTCCAGCAACTGCCTCACCTCGGCAATCAACTCATGATCCACCGGCTCATCGAGCCACTGAAGTTGCTTCGCCATGTTGTCCGGGTTCGCCGTGCCGGGCACCGTCGTGGTGATGTCCGGGTTCTGCACACAGAACTGCAACGCCAGCTTCGCGATGTCCACGCCCTTCGCGTCGCAAAACTCCACGGCCTTCCGACACTGCGCCTTTAGCGACTCCGGCGCGTGATGCCACGTCGGCAACGCCTGCCGCGTCAGCAGCCGCTCGCTGAACGGCGACGCGCTCATGATGCCCACGCCCTTGCTCTTCAGATACGGCAGCAGCCCCGCCAGCGACGTGTTGTTCAACGCGTAGTGGCAGTAACTCAACATGCAATCCAGCTCCGTGCGGTCCAGGATGTAGCGGAAGACGTTCAGCGGAAAACCCGTCACGCCGATGAAGCGAATCTTCCCCTGCTCCCGCGCCTTGCGCAGCGCCGGCAACGCCTCATCCACCACCTGCTGCATGTCCACGAACTCGATGTCGTGGCACTGCATGATGTCAATGTGGTCCACGCCCATGCGCTGCAAACTCTCGTCCACGCTGCGCAAGATGCGGTCGTAACTGAAATCAAACCCCGCCACATCGTAGCGCCCGCACTTCGTCCCGAGGATGAAACGGTCGCGAGCAATGCCCTTGAACGCCCGGCCCAGCACCGCCTCCGCCAACGTCCGCCCATAGTAAGGCGACGTATCAATGAAATTCACCCCGCCCTCCAGCGCGACGTGCAACGAGCGGATGGCGCGCGCCTCATCCGTCGCGTTGCCGTATTCGTTGCCGAGCGAGGCGGCCCCATAGCTGATGACGGAGAGGTTGAGACCAGTTTTTCCGAGCGGGCGATATTGCATGGCGGGAGGAGAATGAAGTGTTACGTCGCCGAAACTCTAGGCAGCCACTCCCCGACGGTGCAACGCTTTTACCCGCCGCGAAAAAGTGCGTGCGTTCGGGCGGCAGTTTTGTGACAACAGCCGCGTATGTTTTCACTCGCCCGACTCTTTGGTAAGGAAGACCGCTTCTTCGCCCTCTTGGAAGCCAGCGCCGAGGAGGCGCGGCACAGCGTCCAGGCCATGGTCAAACTCAGCAAGACCCCCGGCCAGCCCGGCAGCCTGGAGGAGTTCGCCGCCTCGCGCCGCGCCGACAAGAAGATCACCCAGGAGATCAGCGAGGCGCTCACCACCACCTTCGTCACCTCCATCGAGCGCGAGGACATCGAGACGCTCTCCAACGCGCTCTACAAGATTCCCAAGACGGTCGAGAAGTTCGGCGAGCGCCTGATGCTCGCGCCGGAAATGGTGCAGGGCATGGATTTCTCGCGGCAGTCGGCGCTCATCGAGCTGGCCGTGGAGACGCTGGTCACGATGGTGCGGGGCTTGCGCCGCCCGGACTTGGAGCAGGTCAAGTCGCTCAACGACCGGTTGCAGCAACTCGAGGGGGATGCGGACAAGGCCGTGCTGGAACTGCTGCGCGACGTGTATCAAGGCAAGCACCCGGCGCACAAAACCATTCTGCTCAAGGACCTCTACGAGCTGCTCGAGAAGATCATCGACCGCTGCCGGGATGCCGGCAACGTGGTCACCCACATCGTGCTGAAGAACTCCTGACGCCCGCGCATGACCCTCGTCCTGACCGTCGTGCTGGTGGCGTTGATCTTCGAATACATCAACGGCTTCCACGACACGGCCAACGCCATCGCCACGGTGGT
This sequence comes from Pedosphaera sp., assembly GCA_043731805.1. GTDB lineage: Bacteria > Verrucomicrobiota > Verrucomicrobiia > Limisphaerales > SXTU01 > SXTU01. Next base: position 4,421 of record JAYTIO010000531.1, read on the forward strand.
GTCCACCAAGGTGCTCTCGCCGCGTCAAGCCATCGTGCTGGCGACGGTCACGAACCTGTTCGGCGCGCTGTTCCTGGGCACCGCGGTGGCCAAGACGATTTCCTCCGGCTTGGTGGACGCGAAGTTCGTTTCCACGCAGACCATCATCTGCGCGCTCATGGGCGCGATCGTTTGGAACCTGCTGACGTGGTGGTTTGGCCTGCCTTCCAGTTCCAGCCACGCGCTGGTGGGCGGCCTCGTCGGGGCGACGCTCGCCTCGGCGCACGGTGAATGGGGCGCGCTCATCTGGTCCAAGCCGCCCGCAGCCGGCGCGCACTGGTATGAGGGCAGCGGCCTGCTCTACAAGGTCTTCCTCCCGATGGTGCTCTCGCCGATGGCGGGGCTGGTGTTTGGTTTCCTCATCATGACTGGGCTCTATCTGGTGTGTCTGCACTGGCGTCCGCGCACGGTGAGCAACACCTTCGGCAAGCTCCAGATTATCAGCGCCGGTTACATGGGCTTGAGTCACGGCCAGAATGACGCGCAGAAGACCATGGGCATCATCGCGCTGGCGTTGGTCGCGGGCACGAAGGCTGGGGATCTGTCTGGGGTGCCGGACTGGTTGAGTTTTCTCCAAGTCGAAAACCTCGGGCCGAAGGGCGATCACATCCCCGCGTGGATCAAGATCACTTGCGCGCTGACGATGGCCGCCGGCACCGCGGCGGGCGGCTGGCGCATCATCAAGACGCTCGGGCATAAGATGGTGAAGCTCCAGCCCATCCACGGCTTTGCCGCCGAGACCACCGCCGCGACCGTGCTCGCGGTCGCCGCGCACTTGGGTATGCCCGTCTCCACCACGCACGCCATCACCACGAGCATCATGGGCGTGGGCGCGGCCAAGCGGTTCAACGCGATCAAGTGGAGCGTGGTCGAGCGCATCATCTGGGCGTGGGTGCTCACGCTGCCGATCACGGCGACGCTGGCTTACGGGCTGATGCGCGGGTGCCAGGCGGCGGGTTGGGTGAAGTGAGCGGGGGGGGGCGGGCAGCGGACCGCCGCTCGCCATGACCAGCCCCGTCTGGGTAGGAAAGTTCCAGCTTTCTGCCCTCAATCATTCTGACCGCTTTGGGAGTTTCCGGGTTCGGAGAATGCCTGTTCACACGGTCGCCCACCGGAGTTTGCACTTCTCCCGGCCCCCGCCCTTCTGTTACGAACCCGCCGTGCGTTCCGCCGTTCTCAAAGACATCTCCCGCCTCGTCGTCAAGCTCGGCACCGGCGTCCTCACCGACAGCCGGAAGCAGCCGGACCTCGCGCAGATGACCCAGCTCGTCGCGCAAGTCGCCGCCCAGCAGCGGGCGGGGCGCGAGGTGGTGCTCGTCACCTCCGGCGCGGTGGGCGCGGGCATGGGCGTGTTGGGCTACGACGCGCGGCCCAAGGAGCTTGCGGAGTTACAGGCCTGCGCCGCCATCGGCCAGTCGCGGCTGATGACGACCTATGAAAACCTCTTCTCCCAGTTCGGCCTGCACATCGCGCAGGTGCTCCTCACGCACGACGACCTCGAACACCACGAGCGCCACCTCAACGCCCGCAACACGCTCGTCGCCCTGCTGGACCGCGGCGTCGTCCCCATCATCAACGAGAACGACGCCGTCTCCTTCACCGAGCTGAAGTTCGGCGACAACGACAAGCTCTCCGCCCTCGTCGCGTCGCTGTTGCCGGCGGACCTGCTGGTCATCCTCACGACCGTGGACGGCGTCATCGAAGGCTTCGGCACGCCCGCCGCGCGTGTGCTGCCGACGGTCGAGCGCATTGACGACGCGGTGGAAGGCATGGCCGGCGGCACGTTGAGCGCGACCGCCGTGGGCGGCATGGCAACGAAGATTCAGGCCGGGAAGATTGTCACGCGTTCCGGCATCCCGCTGGTCATCGCCAGCGGTCGCAAGCCCACGGTGCTCGCCGACATCCTCGGCGGCGCGGAGGAAGGCACGCTCTTCATCCCGCAGCTCGACAAGCTCCCGGGCCGCAAGCGTTGGATCGCCTTCTTCCATCATCCCAAAGGCACGCTCTTCGTGGACGACGGGGCGAAGAAGGCCTTGCGCGAGAAGGGCCGCAGCCTGCTCCCGCCCGGCATCACCCGCTGCGAAGGCGACTTCGCCAAAGACGAGGTCGTGCGCGTCTGCGACGAGGACGGGACCGAGTTCGCCCGCGGCATAACGCGCTTCCACTCCGTCCAAATCGCCGACCGCCAGCTCCCGCGTGAGGAAGTCATTCACCGCGACGACTTGGTCATTCTGTAGTGATTGAACCACAGAGGCACAGAGAAGGCGTCTTCATGTTCAATCGGTCTTCCTCTGTGTCCTCTGTGCCTCTGTGGTGAACAATCGGACTCAAATGAAACCCAAACCCGCCCTCCCTGCCCTCCTCACCGTCATGGCCAAGCTCCGTTCGCCCACCGGCTGCCCCTGGGACCGTGAGCAGGACCACATGACGCTCCGCACGCACGCCGTCGAGGAGGTCTACGAGCTGATGGACGCCATCGAGGCCGGCGACGATGTCGAGATGGCCGAGGAGCTGGGCGACCTGTTGCTGCAAGTCGTCTTCCACTGCCAGCTCGCGAACGAGCGCGGCGCGTTCGACTTCGAGGCCGTCGCCCGCCGCATCACAGACAAGCTCATCCGCCGCCACCCGCACGTCTTCGGCAAGGTGAAGGTCAAGGACGTGGCCGAGGTCTGGGCCAACTGGGAGCAGATCAAGACAGCCGAGAAACACGGCACCAAGCACGCGCGTCCCTCCGCCCTCGACGGCATCCCCAAGCACCTCCCCGCCCTCGCCCGTGCCGAAAAGCTCGTGAAGAAAGCGCGCAAGGCGAAGCTGCTCGGCACCCCAACGAAGCCCGCTGGCCTCATGAAGCGGAAGCTCGCGGCCGAACTCTTTGCGCTCGCCGCCCTGGCCCAAACCAAAGGTTGGTCCGCCGAGGAACTGCTGCGCGAGGAAGTGAAGCGTCGCGAGCAGACCCTGCGGAGCCGTGAGTTCAAGCGCACGGTTGCGCCCTGAGCTGGAAAAGTTATCGCGGCAGGGCGGGAGCTTCGTCAGATTCCCACACATGAACACCGTGATTCGCAACGCTGCGTGGCTGCTGGCAGTCGCAGCCATGCCGCTCTCCGCTGCCGACCCGAAACCGAAGGCCAAGGAGATGGCTCCTGCCGGTATCCCCGCCATCACGCGGCTGGAACCGCGCGGCATCCAGCGCGGCGTGGAGACGCGGCTCAAGCTCGTGGGCAGCAATCTCGCGGGACTGACCAACATCACGTTCCACAGTCCTAAGCTCATCGGCGCGTTGCTGCCGGAGGCGAAGGCGGGTGAGGCTTGGCTGAAGGTCTCCGCCGCGCCGGACTTGACGCGCGGGAGCTACGAGTTGTCGGTGAAGAGCGCGGCGGGGGAGAGCGCCCGGGTGAAGGTGTTTGTGGATGACTTGCGGCAGGCGACGGACGCGACGAAGACCGAGACGTTGCCCGTGAGTTTCTGGGGCACGCTGGAGCAGCCGGGCAGGCCGGTGGAGTTCAGCTTCAACGCCGTCGCGGGACAGAACCTCGTCTGCGACCTCGCCGCCGAGCGCCTCGGCTCCAAGGCTCTCAACGCCATGCTCACGCTGCTCGATGCGCGCGGTCGAGTGCTGGCGGTGAATCGCGGCTTCGATGGGCGTTCGGATGCGCTACTGGTGCACCGGCTCGCGGCGGCGGGCCGCTACACGCTGCGGGTGAGCGACCTGCAATATCTGGCGACGCCGGAGCATTTCTTCCGCGTGTCGGTGGGCGAACTGCCGGTGGTCACGGGTGTGTTCCCGCTCGCGGTGCCAGCAGACAAGGAGACGGATATCCAGTTCGCGGGCGAGAACTTGCCGGTGGGCGCGAATGTGAAGGTGAAGGCCGGCGCGGCGGGCGAGCTGGTCGTGCCGGTGGACGCGGAGAAGTTCCGGGGCCGGAAAGAGTTCAAAGTGCTGGTGAGCGCGACGCCCGAGCTGGTGGAGGTGGAGCCGAACGACACGCCGGCCACCGCGACTGCAATCCAAGTGCCCGGCGCGGTGAACGGACGCCTCAGCAAACCCACGGACACCGACCTCTTCCGCTTCGACGCGAAGCAGGGCCAGCGCTGGGTCATCGAGACGATGGCGGCACGGCGCGGGTCGCCGGCGGACACGAAGATTGAGGTGCTGCACGCGGACGGACTGCCCGTCGAGCGGGTGTGGCTCCAGGCCGTGCGCGATTCGAGCGTGACGTTTCGCGGCATTGACTCGAACAACCCCGACTGCCGCCTCGTGAACTGGGAGGAGATGGAACTGAACCAGTTCGTTTACTTGGGCGGCGAGGTGTTGCGGCTCTTCCGCGCGCCGCGTGGGCCGGACGCGGGTTTCCTCTTCTACAATCGCGGCGGTCGGCTCACCTATTACGACACCAGCCCGGTGGCGCATCCGCTCGACGAGCCGGCTTACATCGTGGAGCCGCACGCGCCCGGCGCGAAGCTCGTGTCGAACGGTCTGCCGGTCTTCAAACTAACCTACGCGAGTGACGACGACGGCGAGCGCAAGCTGGGCACGGACTCGCGCGTGAACTTCTCCCCGCCCGCCGACGGCAGCTACCTCGTGCGCGTCACGGAGTCGAAGGATTTTGGCGGTGACCGCTACGCCTACCGGCTCATCGTGCGCGAGGCGAAGCCGGACTTCACCCCGACGCTGACGGGCGCGAATCAGTCCATCCCGCGCGGCTCGGGGCGGAGCTTCTCGGTGAAGCTGGACCGCGTGGACGGCTTCGAGGGCGCGGTGCGCGTGGACGTGAGCGGGATGCCGAAGGGCTGGCTGGCGTCCACGCCGCTGGTCGTCGAGGCCGGACACGTCGAGGCCATCGGCACGCTCTTCGCCAGCGCGGATGCCACGGACCCGGGCGCGGACTCTTGGCAGCAGGTGAAGCTCACCGCCACCGCGAGCGTGGAGGGCCAGGTGGTCGCGAAGCCGCTCGGCAACTTCGGGACGCTCAAGCTGGATGACGCGTTGAAAGTGTTCCTGTCGCTGCAAACTTCCGCGTCGCCGCTGCCCGCCGCTGCGGTGGGCGCGATTCCGACGAGCCTTCCCGAAATCACCATCGCCCCTGGCACCGAGGTCGCCGCGTGGCTGCGCGTCGTGCGCAACGGCGACACCAATCTCGTGGACATGGACATCGAGAACCTCCCGCACGGCATCATCGTGTCGGACATCGGCCTGAACGGCGTGCAAATCGCGGCGGGCGAGACGGAGCGGAAAATCTTCTTCAGTTGCGCGCGCTGGGTGCCGGAGACGGACCGGCTCTGCCACGTCATCCACCGCAGCGGTGCGGCGAAGGCGGGTGAGGGCAAGCCGACAAGTTCGCCGGTGCTTATCAAGGTGCGGAAGAGTGCAGCGGAGCGGACGGCGGGCAAGTAGCTGCGAGTGACTACGGAGTCGCGGAGCGCGCTCCCACCCCATCCGCGGCATTGGCCTGCGTCCGTGCTTGTGCCTTCAATACTTCGGCACGCTGTGGTCCACCTCGTCGCTCCACGCGGCGATGCCGCCCTTCACGGACTTCACATACTTGAAGCCTTGCTCGCGGAGGAAGTTCAGCGCCTTGAGCGAGCGCACGCCGCCTTTGCAGTGCAGGTAGTATTGCTGGTTCGGGTCCAGCTCGGTGAAGCGCAGGTTCAGCTCGCTCAACGGCAGCAGCGGCACGCCCTTGACCATCGCGATTTCGTATTCGTCCGGCTCGCGCACGTCCACGACCTTGATGCCGAGCTTCGGGTCGTCGAGCGCCTTCTTCATGTCCTGCACGGTGACTTCGTCGGGGTTCGACGCGGGTTCGGTGGACGCGGGTTGGATGCCGCAGAACATCTCGAAGTCAATCAACTCCTTGATGGTCGGGGCGTCGCCGCAGAGGGGGCACTTCGGGTCGCGGCGCAATTTCAGTTCGCGGAACTTGAGGTCGAGCGCGTTGAAGAGCACGAGGCGGTTGACGAGCGTCGTGCCTTTGCCCAAGGCGAGTTTCAAAATCTCCGTGGCCTGAATGCAGCCGATGATTCCGGGCAACACGCCGAGGACGCCGCCTTCCGCGCAGCTCGGCACCATGCCGGGCGGCGGCGGCTCGGGGTAGAGGCAGCGGTAGCACGGCCCGCCGAGGTGCGGCGCGAAGACGCTGGCCTGGCCCTCGAAGCGGAAGATGGAGCCGTAGACGTTGGGCTTTTTGAGGAGCACGCAGGCGTCGTTGGTGAGGTAGCGCGTGGGGAAGTTGTCCGTGCCGTCCACGACGATGTCGTAGGGGCGGATGAGGTCGAGGGCGTTCTCGGCGGAGATGCGAGTGTTGTGGAGGATGACCTCGGTGTTGGGGTTGATGCCCGCGAGGGTTTCCTTGGCGGACTCGGCCTTCGAGCGGCCCACGTCGGCGTCGGTGTGGAGGATTTGGCGCTGGAGGTTCGAGTAATCCACGGTGTCGAAGTCCACGATGCCAATCTTGCCGATGCCGGCGGCGGCAAGATACATCGCGATGGGCGAGCCGAGTCCGCCCGCGCCGATGCACAGGACGGAGGTGCCCTTAATCTTCTTCTGCCCCGCCATGCCGACCTCGGGCAGGATGAGGTGGCGGGAGTAGCGGCGGATTTCTTCGTTGCTCAGTTGCATAGCTAAAATAGGGTGCGCAGCGTAATTCCGTGCGATGAGAAAGCAAGACGCCAACCTGAACCCAGCCGCAGCGAACCGCGCGGCGGGCGTGCTGCGGCGGGCGAGCGCACTACGGCCCCAGCTCGCCATCGTGTTGGGCAGCGGCTTCGGCCCGCTGCTCGAACGCGTGGCGGTGGACGCGGAAGTTCCCTTTGCGAAGCTGCCGGGTTTTCCGGCCGCCACGGTCGAAGGCCACGCCGGAAAGTTTGTCTTCGGCCGGCTCGGCAGCGGGCCGGTGCTGGTGCAGGCGGGGCGCATCCACTTCTACGAGGGCCACGGGATGGACGCGGTCACGCTCCCGACCCGCGTGCTGGCGGCGCTCGGCATCCGCGACCTGCTGCTGACGAATGCCGCCGGGGGCATCAACCATCGCTACCGCCCCGGCGACTTCATGCGGCTGACGGACCATCTCAACTTCATGGGCGCGAACCCGCTGCGTGGCCCGTGCGCGCCTGGGTTGCCGCGCTTCCTCGACCTCACGCAGGTTTACGACCCGGCGCTCGGAGCCTTGCTGGGCCACGCGGCGAAGGCTGCCCAGGTGCGCTGGCAGCGCGGCGTGTATCTGGCGGTGTCGGGGCCGACTTACGAAACGCCCGCTGAGATTCGCGCCTTCGCCAAGCTCGGCGCGGACGCAGTGGGCATGAGCACGGTGCCGGAGGCCATCGTGGCACGACACCTTGGCCTGCGCGTGGCGGCGGTCTCGTGTATCAGCAACCTCGCCGCCGGGCTGAGTCCGCACCCGCTCTCGCACGAAGAGGTGCTCGCGACGGCGGCCGCAGCGAGCCGCCACGCAGGCGCGTTGCTGGAAGGATTCGCCCGACTTTATGGCAGAACTTGACCCGCGTTCCCTCCTCCGCGAAGCCGTGCGCGCCAGCCGTCGCGCGGTCGCGCCTTACTCGAAGTTCCATGTCGGCGCGGCGCTGCTCACGCGCGACGGCCAGGTCATTCTCGGCGCGAACGTCGAGAGCGTGAGCTATGGCCTGACGTGCTGCGCGGAGCGCGTGGCGCTCTTCAAGGCGCTGACCGAGGGCCACAACGACTTCACCGCCATCGCCATCGTCGCGCCGCACGCGCAGACCGTGCCGTGTGGGGCCTGCCGGCAGTTGCTGGCGGAGTATGCGCCGGCCGCACGGGTGTTCGTGGCGGACAGCCGGCGGCCATCGAAGTTCCGCGAATTCACGATTGACCAATTGCTGCCGGAGGCGTTTCGCTCTCTGCGCAAATCGCACGCACGCACGTGAAAGGCTCCGGCTTCACACAACTGTTCTCCCGTCGACCGGCCCCAGCAGCGGAGCCGAGGAAGACGGATTTTCCCCTCGAAACGGCGGCGTGGCCCGCGCTGCTGGTGGACGCCAGCGGCGAAATTTTGCGCGCAAACGCCTGTGCCTGTGCGGTGTTCAGCGGGGCCGACGGTCTGCCGCCCAAGCGGTTGGTGGGCCTCTGGACCTTTGATAACGGCTGTTCCGCCGAGCAGTTCCTGAAGCAGTTGGACCAGGCTTCCGCGCCGGTGTTTCCGCTCAAGCTCCAGACCAGCAAGGGGGGGTTGCTGCCCTTCGTCGTTCACATCAACCCCTGGCCGCTCGCCGGCCAGAAGGTGTTTCTCTTCCAAATCCTGACCCGCGCCGCGCCCGCGCCGAAGCCGCCCGGGCAGTCGGAGCCGCCCACAGCGCTGGCCGTCGCGCCGGCCCCCGTCCTCCCCGACCCGGCGGAGCACACGGCGGTGACGCTCCAGCAGAAACTGCTGTGCGCCCTCCAGCTCACGCGCACGGTGGCGATGGACTTCAACAACGCGTTGACCAGCATCCTCGGCCACACCACGCATGTTCTGTCCCAGATGCCGATGGACCATCCGTGGCGCGGCTCCGTGCAGCAAATCGAGAAGGCCGCCGGGCGCGCGACGCAGGTTTCCTTTGAGCTGTCCGCCTTCAGCCGCGAGGAGAAGGAGGCGCAGCCGGACCTCTCGGGGAACTTGAACAAACTGGTGCGCAAGCTGGTGGACCAGTCCAAGAGCTTCAACGCGAACACCCTGGTGTGGCGGCCAAATCTGGAAGCCCGCTTGTTCTCCGCCCCGTTCAACGAGGCCAAGCTGGGGCAGGCCCTCGATAAGATTATTGAGAACGCCGTCGAGGCCGTCGGCCCCACCGGCACCATCTCCATCGTCACGCAGAACCGCGACCACGCCAACCCGCTCACGGACGGGCGCGTCACGCTGCCCCCTGGCACGTATGTCTGCATCGAGGTGAACGACACCGGCCCGGGCATCCCGGCGGACTTGCTGCCCCAGGTCGTGGACCCGTTCTTCACCACCAAGCCCGGGCATCGCGGCCTCGGGCTGGCGTGG
>JAYTIO010000532.1:0-3603 GCA_043731805.1 Pedosphaera sp.
GCTCGACACGAAGCTCATCACCGCCGAGGACCCGGTGGAATACGACATCGAGGGCATCATGCAGGTGCCGATCAACGACACCACCGGCATGACCTTCGCAAAGGCCCTGCGCGCCTTCCTGCGGCAAGACCCGGACATTATCATGGTCGGGGAGATGCGCGACTTAGAGACCGCCTCCATCGCCGTGCAGGCGTCGCTGACCGGCCACTTCGTGCTCTCCACGCTCCACACCAATGACGCCCCCGGTGCCGTCACCCGCTTCGTGGACATGGGCATCGAGCCATTCCTCATTTCCTCAACCTTGATGGGCGTGCTGGCCCAACGCCTGGTCCGCACCGTCTGCGCTAAGTGCCGCTCGCCCTTCGAGCCGACGGAGAACCAGCTCGTGCAATTGAAGCTCTCGACCTTCGACATGGGCGGCAAGACGTTCTACTACGGGCGCGGCTGCGAAACTTGCAACGACACCGGCTACAAGGGCCGAGCCGGCATCTACGAGCTGTTGACCATCAACGACACGGTGCGCACCATGATCAACGAGCGCGTCCCCTCCACGATCATGCGCCAGCGGGCCATGGAGATGGGCATGGCCACCATCCGCGACGACGGCCTGCGCCTGATTTTCGAGGGTAAAACCACGGTTGAAGAAGTTGTCCGATACACCTAACACTGGAGGAATCTATGCCTGTCTTCACCTATGAAGCGATGGATGCCAAGGGCAAGCCCACCAAGGGCACCTTGGATGTCGCCAACCAGAACGAGGCGCTCACCCGCCTCAAGGAAATGGGCTACTTCCCGACCAAGGTCGTGGAGTCCGACAAGGGCAAGGACAAGGGCAAGAAGGATTCCAAAGACGCCAAGACCCCCGCCGGCAAGGCCGGGGCCAAGGCCAAGCCCAAGGGCGGCGCGCTCCAGTTCAACATCAAAATTCCCGGCCTGGGCGGCAAGGTCGGCACCAAGGCCCTCTGCGCCTTCACCCGTCAGCTCGCCACCCTGGTGGACGCCGGTCTCCCGCTCTTGCGCGGCCTGAACGTGCTAGCGAAACAGGAGAAAGATCCGACGCTGAAGGAAATTCTCGGCAAGCTGGCACTCTCCATCGAGGGCGGCAGCACCTTCTCCGAGAGCCTGGCCCAGCATCCCAAGACGTTCAACAAGCTCTTCGTCAACATGGTCAAGGCCGGCGAGCTGGGCGGCGTGCTGGAAGTCACCCTCACCCGCTTGGCGGAGTTCGCCGAGAAGGCCGAGAAGATCAAAGGCAAGGTCAAGGCCGCGCTCTTCTACCCGGTCGCCGTGCTCACCGTCGCCGTCGGCATCGTCGTCCTCCTGATGACCGTCGTCGTCCCGAAGTTCAAGGAAATCTTCAACGACATGCTCGGCCCGGGCCAGATGCCCGAGTTCACCCTGCTCGTGCTGGCGATCAGCGAGTTCATTCAGCACAACTTCATCGCGACCCTTGGCATCATCGCGGCCATCGTCATCTCCTTCAAACTATTCGTCCGCACCAAGTTTGGGGCCCGGGTGTTTGACAAGTTCCTCCTCGTTATGCCGGTGTTTGGCCCGGTGATTCTGAAGGTCGCCATCTCCCGTTTCACCCGCACCCTGGGCACGCTCGTCAGCTCCGGTGTGCCGATTCTCCAGTCCCTCAACATCGTCCGCGAGACCTCCAGCAACATCATGGTCGCGGAGGCGGTGCAAGCCATTCACGACAGCGTCAAGGAGGGCGAATCCATCACCGCCCCGTTGGAGGCCTCCAAAATCTTTCCCCCCATGGTCGTCTCCATGGTGGACGTCGGCGAGCAGACCGGCGCGCTGCCCGAGATGTTGATGAAGGTGGCCGACAACTACGAGGAAGAGGTGGACAACGCCGTCGCCGGCATGACCTCGCTCCTGGAACCGATCATGATCATCTTCCTCGCTGTCGTTGTCGGCAGCATCGTCATCGCGATGTTCATGCCGCTCATCAAACTGATGGATTCCCTTGGCGGCGAGGAACAAAAGTAGTAACCCCGTTGCGGGGTCAACCGCTCACGCAAAGGCCCGCCCTGCGGCGGGCCTTTGTATGTCCCCTGATGCCCGCTGGTCTTGCCAGCCGCGCGGCCACGCCCTTACGCTCGCCGCATGACGAACGCTGAAGCCCTCGCCCTCTTCCGCCAGACCGGGGCCCTCCTCGAAGGCCACTTCGTTCTCCGCAGCGGACTGCACAGCCGCCAGTTCTTCCAGTGCGCCCTCGCCCTCCAGCAGATGCCCGTCGTCGAGCGCTTTGGGGCCGCCCTTGCGGACAAGGTGCGCGGGCTGGGCGCTGCCACCGTGATTTCCCCTGCCATGGGCGGGCTTGTCATCGGTCAGGAAGTCGCGCGCCAGCTCGGCCTCCGCTTCATCTTCGTTGAGAAAGAAGAGGGCCGGCTCGAGCTGCGGCGCGGCTTCCGCATCCTCCCCGGCGAGCAGCTTCTCATCGTCGAGGACGTGGTCACCAAGGGCGGGCGCGTCCAGGAAACTGTGGAGATCGTCCGCGCCCACCAAGGCGTCGTCGCCGGCGTGGCGATGGTGGTGGACCGCTCTGGTGGCGGCGTGAACCTCGGCGTGCCCGCGTTCAGCCTCATCAAGCTCGATGTGGAAACCTTCGCGCCCGACCAGCTCCCCCCCGATCTCGCCGCCACGCCTGCCACCAAGCCCGGCAGCAAGTAGCGCCGCTGGCGTCTCTCGCTTCCCGCCCGTTGAATTGCATCCCGGTCACCGCCTGCTAGCCTCGCGGCATGGCATTCGATTCCTTCCGGGACTGGGTTCAAGCGCTCGACCGGGCCGGGGAGCTTCGGCGCATCTCGCAGCCCGTCGCCACGGAGTTGGAGATCACCGAACTCGCCGACCGCGAGATGAAATCGCCCGGCGGCGGCAAGGCGCTCCTCATTGAGCAGCCCACCGTGAACGGCATCGTGTCGCCCTTTCCCGTCGCCATCAACACGCTCGGCTCGCACAAACGCATGGCCATGAGCCTCGGCGCGAGCTCCGTGGACGAAGCCGCCGCCGAACTCGGCGCGCTCATGAAGGCCAAGCCCCCGACCGGCCTTCGCGAAACACTCAGACTCCTCCGCACCGCCCTCGACCTCCGTCACGCCAAACCGAAGCTGGTGAAGGACGGCCCCTGCAAAGAGGTCATCCACAAGTTCGACGCCCCGCTGACGCGCCTAGCGTCGTGGCCAGCAGCGCTGTCGATTGAAGAGTTGAAGGGTTCAAGAGTTAAAAAGGATGGAACCGCTTCAACCCTTCAACCCTTCAGCCCTTCAACCCTTCTCAACCTCCCCATCCTCAAATGCTGGCCGCTCGACGGCGGCCGCTTCATCACCCTCCCCTGCGTTGTGACCAAAGACCCCGACACCGGCGACCGCAACCTCGGCATGTATCGCATCCAGATTTACGACGACCATACCACCGGCATGCACTGGCAGCTTCAGAAAGTCGGCGCGCGCCACGGTCGCCGCTACTACGAAACCGGCACGCGCATGCCCGTCGCCATTTTCCTCGGCGGCGATCCCGTGTTCACCTTCGCCGCGACCGCGCCGTTGCCGGATGGTCTCGATGAATTTCTCCTCGCCGGTTATCTCCGCAAGA